>JAXHUC010000239.1:0-4051 GCA_034189805.1 Cyanobacteriota bacterium | reverse complement strand
CCATTTCTTAAATTTTTGCGATCGCGCGCATTTGTCACTTTCGATAGAGGGATATTCTCTCGATCGAAGGATGTTTTCGATCGGTCTTTCTCGATATTCTATTTATAGATCGTTAGTTCGTGTTTTACAAATCGATGATTCGCGAATTATTTAGAGCGAGCGTCGATATCGGCTTTTAAAATGGCTTAGATAAACAGCTTAAATAATATTCAATCAGTCCGAACGGACTCCAAGACAGCTTACCTGTTTCATGCGATTTGGGGCTTTTGTCCTCCTGTGCATGTCATGCTTTTGCTCGGGCGCTGACGATCCTTAATGTGTCAAAGGAACTCAATTTATGTTTGCAAAAATTCTTTCTATTGCCAGTCTGACCGTAACAGCTCTGACTTTGGCTTCTCCGGCAGTACGCGCCCAAGACGCTGAATTAGAAGCTGAATTAGACAATATCTCTCTCGACTCTGCCTGCGGGCAAATCGTTCGCAATCCACAGGGAAGATTTGCCGCATTTACTCCACCCACTTACGAACCTCAAGCAATTCCCGAGGAGTTGAATACCGCTCGAGCGTGGCAAGTTGTTGGTGAAGATGCAGCGGCAACGGGTGACTTTCATAATGCCTTACAAGCCTATAATAAGGCGATCGATTTATCGGGCGGGCAAAATCCCGAACTGTTCGAGCAAAGAGGTTGGGTTTACTACATTCAAGATAATTACGATCGAGCCATTACCGACCTTAAAGCCGCGGCTCGACTTTATCAAGATCGAGAAAATCGGATTGCCCGTACCGATGCTTGTCAGATGATTTCGTTTGTGGAGCAGCAGCAAGACAATAACAGCTAGAACTAATCGCGAATAGAACTAATCGCGAAGACTTTGTTACTGCTTTGTGTCATTTCGTCTTCAGGCGTTATTCTCGATAATTTGGGCGATCGCATTTTTGACTCACGGATATTAGTCCCGTGCGTGGAAACATCCCTCAACTGCGATCGCATTTGCTTCAGACCCTGGCGATTAAATACAAGTTAAAATATCAAAGCATAACCATATGGTAGTTTAAGCAACTGACAATCAACTAAATTGAGGCGAGCATTTTTCGCTCCTTCGATCGAGCGATCGGACGATCGAAGTATCAAGATTCTCGATAAAGACAATCGCTTAACTTAGCCAACAAAATCACTGCACATTTTGAAATTTATTGCAATTAAATGATGGTTTTTGATGAAAAAATTTAATTAAAATAATGAACTAAAAAAAATATTTAGCAATCGTTTGTATTTTACAAATTGCCACAAATATTCACATAATGAGACTAGTTTGCGATCGAGTTTGTACTGAACGATAACCCGATCGCATTTTTAACCACAAGATGTATCCAACACTACAGCTTTTCTCAAACTTACTTTACCTCGATAATTAAAAGTAATCTCACAGATTAAATATTCTGAAGTAAGTTCGAGCGACTCTTTTTAGAGGCAATTGCCATATCACACCAAAGTTTTACTCGATCGCAAAGCTCTCTTAACCTCAAACCCACCATTGAAGCGTTAGTCTGAGGGTGTCAATCGAGCTAGCTTCTCCACCACCCGGTTCCGACGAACTGGGTCTTTTTATCGAGATATTTTCTCCCCCAGGTAGGATCGCCCTCTTGCTGTTTTAAGAAGATTGAGAGTATCTTTAGGTAGGAGAAGATACTTAGGCTGCAACGAAGCCTAAACCAGATGTCAGTCTATTTTCGTTTTCGATTGTTGGTCTAAAATCCGCTAAACCCAAAAGATCGATCCGAAACCGACTGCAAATTTATGGATGCTCATCTCATCCATTGTTGTTCTCGGGGTGTTTATATCGTGAAAGATCCGTTGACATTAATGAAAGCTCTTGCTGAAATTGCTCGAAGTGGCAAATGCGATCTTGAAGATCGCGTGGCAACTATCGAGGCACTCATCAAAAGGGGTTATTCCGCTCAAGCCCACTGGCTGTTGGAAAATCCCCTATGCTACGGAGAGATTATTTCCGAGGAATTTGCTGCTTGGCTTCGCTACTGCGAGAAAAAACAAATTCCCGCTTACCTTGAAAACTAATGCTACCGAGTTTAAAAAACTGAAGATAGAGACGATGGTAGCTCAATTTAGATCGATTGTATATAGTCTCTGTCGTTAAATGAGTATTTTTCAGTGAAAATACTTAAAAAAATACCTCTAGAAATTGAGTTTCTAGGGGTTATTTTTTTCTTAACTTCATGTTACTAGCCTCTTAAACTCACTGTAGTAGGCTAGCTATTGCATAGAGCTGCGGTCTAAAACACTAGCAGCCTAAATTCAGCAGTGTGAGAGTAATAAGTAACATGACAGTAAAGCTCAAGCCGATCGCGCGGATGACTTCGATCGCTGTCGCCGCGACAGCAGTTACTCTAAGTGCGGCTCAGGTCCGATCGCAAAATGCCAGTATCATCAGAGTTGATGGTTCTAGCACCGTCTATCCGATTACCGAAGCCGTTGCCGAAGAGTTCCAAATCTCGAAGAATAATTCAGTACAGGTCACCGTTGGTATCTCTGGAACCGGTGGTGGATTTAGAAAATTCTGTGCTGGCGAAACGGATATTTCCGATGCATCTCGCCGGATTAAAGAATCTGAAATAGAGGCTTGTAAAGCCAACGGCATTGAATTTATCGAGCTGCCCGTTGCTTACGATGCCTTAACCGTTGTCGTCAGCCAAGATAACCCCCTTACAAGCATCTCCTTCGACGAGCTAAACGCCATGTGGGACCCCGCAGCCGAAGGGACGGTCTCGCGCTGGAACCAAGTAGATTCTAGCTGGCCCAACGCTCCTTTAAATCTCTACGGTCCCGGTTCTGACTCGGGAACCTTCGACTACTTCACTAAAGCAATCAACGGTGAAGAGGGTGCCAGTCGCGGAGACTACACCGCCAGCGAAGACGATAACGTTTTGGTTCAAGGCGTGGCCAGCGATACCAACGCTTTAGGATACTTCGGCTTTGCATACTACCTCGAAAACCAAGATCGTCTCAAAGGTTTAGCCGTTGACGGTGGAGACGGTGCGGTTGCTCCTTCTGCTGCTGCGGTTAACGACGGTTCCTATCCTCTCTCCCGCCCGATCTACATCTACGTGAGTACTGATGCTGCCGAGCGCTCCGAAGTGCAAGAGTTCATTCAGTTCTACCTCACTCAAGGAACGGAATACGTCGATGAAGTTGGCTACGTTCCCCTGCCAGATGACGATTACGATATGGCACTGACGCGCTTCAACACCCGCGAAACCGGTGCCGAACCTCTGCGCGAAGGTCTGTAATCCTCCGTGTAATCTCTACTCTGAGATCCCTTGAGCTTTGAATTGAAAGAGCGATCGCTCCCAAGTTTTGATGTTGGGCGATCGCTCCTTTTTGGCAGTTAATTGAGAATGGGCTTTCAGAATTGACAAGCGATGAATGACGAACGGGGAACGCGGAAGATCGGATCTCCGATCTCCCCAAGCTTCACCATTCTCTCCATCTCCCCATCTCCACTAGCTCTCAAGTCCGGATCTTCTCTACAAGTTTTCTGATGAAACTCCTGTTCTTACTCCGAAATAAACTCGTACAATTCCTGCTCGCACTACGGGTGTTCTGGAAACCGATGATGCTCGCGGCGATCGGGTTGCACATCATATTTTTGACCCGACCCCTCCCTTCAGAAGAATCTCCCGAAGCCGAAATCGATCCGGAATTACTCGAGGAAGAATCGGTGACGATTACCAGTTTGTTGGGAGGGGAGGAGGAAGAAGAGCCAGAAGAAGAGTTTGAGGAAGAAGAGCCAGAAGAAGAGGAGTTTGAGGAAGAAGAGCCGGAAGAAGAGGAGCCAGAACCCGAACCCGAATTCGAGCCGGAACCCGAACCCGAACCCGAGCCGAGAGACGATCGCCTTCCTCCCCCGCCACCTCCGAAAGACGAGCCGGAACCGGAGCCAGCACCCGAGCCAACAGAAGAACCTGAAGGCAAGAAAGAAGTTGAAGAAGAACCGGAGCCGGAGCCAGAACCCGAACCCGAACCGGAGCCAGAG
>JAXHUC010000238.1:0-4149 GCA_034189805.1 Cyanobacteriota bacterium | reverse complement strand
CAAACCCCCCGTGCTCGGGACGAACGCCTCCCCCAAACCCCCTGCGTACAAGAGTCAGATCGCCCAAACGCTGTATTGGCAAAGAGTTCTATCGTTCGAGCTAGTCAACTTGACACCCGACAAAATTGCTTAACTTGTCACGAATGGGTCTCTTATTTCTTTGCAAGTCCTTAACCCTGGAACCGCACACCAATTCCAACAGGGTTCTATGGGACATCCCAACCGAATCCCATCCTCTTTCCTAAAATCTAAACTGCAACTCGATCTCCCCGCGATGGTCTTCATCGAAATCCGTCGAACCCCGTAGCTGAACCGAATCGCTCAGCCGATAGCGCAGATTGAAACGGGTCGATTCCCGCGAATCGAGAATCCGCAGAATCGAGGTGGAAATATCTTCGGTTAAATCGATACCGATTTCTGCCCCCAAGGTCAGTGTCGAAGTCTGAGAATTTGTGGCTGGGAAGAGGCGGAAATCTTGCAATCCCAAAGTTTGACCCACCGCTGATTGAATTTGAGTCAGCAGAACGGAACTGGCTAAATTCGCGATCGCCAAAGTCGTATCTCCGCGTCCCAAAGTATTGACGAATCCACCCCCCATCAAAGCGACAATTTCCGACTGGGTGCGGGCCGGACGGCTGGTGAGTTCGAGGTTATTTGCCAGTTCGCTCGCCGGGCCGGTGACTTTGGCTTCGATGCGCACCGTCTGCACCGTTCCCCGTTCGATCGCCGATTCTTCAATTTCCGCCAGGGATTCAGTCCCCGTCGGATCGGTGGAGAAGCGCTCTCGAGTCGCCTCCTGCACCGAAGCTCGCATCAACACCGCCAGAATCGGATCTAGACCTCGTTCGGGCAAAAAGGTGGCGGTATTTTTATAGTTTCGCGCCAGGGTAAATTGAGTGGTAAAGAGATTCACTAACCCTTGCCGCAAGAAAATCGTGCCTGCCGCTCTGGGATCTTCGATGGTTCCGGTAATTGTGAGTTCCCCATCGGCCAGAAAGTTGAGAACGGGGGGCGTAAGGATTTGGGTTTTGGGAGCCAATCTCAGTTTGAGGTTATCGTACAGAACCACCGGAGCGAGGGGATCGGAGAAATCGATCTCCGGTTCGGCAGTGGTTGCCGTCTGTTCGGCCAGCATCACTCGACCGTCGCTGAGGGTAATCTTACCGCCGATTTCGGGGACGAGAAAATAACCGCCAATAATAACTTGACCGTCAATCCCGCCGCGATACAACCCTTTCAAATCCAGCTCTACCCCTTGCAAATCAACCGTCAACGGGGGTTCGTCTTCGGCTAGGAGGGGAAACGCGAGGGGGTAGATGCCGCTGGCTGTCACTTGTCCTTTCTCGAACTGCCCCGTCAGTTCCTCGACAATCACGCGATTGTCTTGGAGTTGCAGGGTTCCGGTGACGTTGGTGAGCGGTTCGGGTAAGGTTGGTGAGGAAAATACCGCGTTTTCGAGATCGATCAGACCGATCGTACTTTGGGGTAAATATCCCACCCCATCGATGCGCTCGCCCTCAATATTCAGTTTGACCGTCCCTTGGCCCGATTCCCAAATTGCTTGGTCGTTAAACAGGTTCAAAACCGACAGCCCTTCGTTTTGAACGTTGACTTCCAAGTCGAAAGCTTCCGTTTCCGGCTTCACCGTCGAACCGGGAAACTCGTAGGGAATCGAGCCGCGCAGCCGAATCGGTTCGTCGGGACTCTCGACGGCGAGCTGGCTGCTAAAATTCAACCGCGCTTGGTTAAAGGAAAAACTACCCCGTCCGAATTCAAGTGCCTCCCCGTTGAATACCCCATCCCCAATACTCAACTCTCCCCGTGCTTGGGGGTTATCGAAACTCCCGGCGAGGGTCGTACTCGTATTGAGATTGCCCGAGAGTTGGATGCCGAGGGGGAATTCGGTAAACTGCTCGATAAACTCTAGGGGTAAATTGACCAAATCGAACTGAGCCGACTGCTGTTTGCCGCCAATTTGTCCGGCAAATTCGAGCTGGGTTTCTGCTGCTTGTCCCAGGTTGCCGCGAACGTCGAGGCGCGAGAAATCCCACAAGCCATCTTGCAAACTTCCCACCACTTCCAATTGGTTCACCCGATATCGATCGGAATATTCCTCTCCTTCCCGGTTCTCGAGCTTACCCCATCCCCAATCGCCGCCATCCAGGGCAAATGCCAAATCCGCTCCGGTATTGACCGAACCCGTCACATCCACTCGACCGTTAAACAGACCTTCGAGTTCGTAGAGTCCCGGCAGGGGATCGGCAACTTTTCGCTCGGCGCGTTGCTGTTCGAGGAGTTCGACAATCTCAGAGAAGCGGCGCAACTGGTCGAGGAGGGGCGCGTCGGGAATTCCCACCGTCGGTAAATCCAGTTCCGAAGCTGGGGTATAGTCGGGGGGGTTCAAGCCTCGAGCGACATCCAACACCTCGAACCATCCCAGCGTCGCGAGTACATCTTGAATTTGACCGCTTTCAATTTCCACGGAACCGGCAAATTGTGGGTCTTTGGGGTTCAGATCGACTCTTCCGGCCAAGCGATACTCGCTCACTCCCTTATTCAACACTGTATCTGCGAGCGTCAAACTTTTTCCGGTGTAGTTGAAGGTTCCTGCTAATAAATCGGCGCGAGTCATGCCGATGCTGGGACGATCGATCTGAATATTTCCCCGTCCCGTTTGTGTTGCCAAATCGATCGCCGCATCCCCGGAAATCCTCCCGGCAATCGGTGCGGAGGCAAGAGATTCGGGCAAGCTCAATCCAAATAAAGATAAGGGAATATTCTCCACCTGGGTATTGAGAATGTCACCTTCTCGCACAGCACTGGCAAACACCGTCTGAGTTTGCTCCTCCCACAGCAATCCCCGAGCGCCGGGGCGGTTGGGGTCGTCTGCGGAGTCGATGAGAGTGTTGGCAGTCAAATCGAATTGAGTCTCTAAAGCGTTAGGGATGAAGGTATCGCCGAACAACGCCGTCAGATAATCTCGCTCCCCAGCGATCGATCCCTCTTGACCTGCGGCTTGCAACACTAACCCTTCCTTCGTCCGAGTGATTTGCCCGTTAATTTCCGCATCGAAGGTGGTCTCGTTAACGGCAAACTGGCGCAACTCGAAGACCCCCTCAACGATCGCCTCCGGTTGCAGTGCTGCGGCGATCGCCTCTGGGGTAAAGTCCCGTAGAGTTCCACTCAGGCTGAGTCCACCGTCGAGCTGTCCTTGGATTTGGGCGGTGGCCACTCCGCCACTCAAAGCGCTGACCACTTCTGTGGGGAAGAAAGTATTGAGATCGAGCTGGCGTACGTTGGTGCGGGCGTTCCAGATGCCGCGATCGAACTCGCCATCGAGTAGGAATTCACTTTGTCCGCCATTCAACTCAAATCCGATCGCCCCATCGGCAAACAAATTCTCTGGCGTTAATCCAGCGAGCGACCCCGCCAGACGCAACGGTTCTCCTGGCACGTTCACCAAAGGACCGATCGAGAGTTTGGGAGAGATATAGGTCGCGACCTCTTGCGGTAGCAACGGGAGGAACGGCGCGAGGGGAACTTGCAACGTTTCGAGATTCGCTTCCCACCGACCGTTTTTCAGGGCAACGTCTCCCTGCGCTCCCCCTCCCACTAATCCAACCGCCACTTGTGCGTTGGCATCAAAATTCTGCCAGTTGGCAGTTAATAAGGAATCGATCGTTCCTCCTACGTTTCCCTTACCCCCAACGACAGCCGATGTTTTCGGCGATCCGAACAATCCCGAGGCGGCAACTTCCGGAGGCAGCAACGGCAGGAACGGCACTAACGGTAACTCAAACTGTTGAACATCCGCCGACCAGCGCCCCTCTGCGAGGGTAACGGCTGCTTGCGCCCCACCCGCACCGAGATTCCACCCGACAATTCCACTTCCGACGATCGCATTGAGATCGAAGGATAGATCCCCACCCGATAGCACCACGTTCCCCCCCACGAGTCCGAGATCGTCATTGGGTTCGGGGGTAAAACTTGCCAGGGGGATTTGGCTGCCCGCAATTTCGGCGTTCCATCGTCCGGCATCCAACTCTCCGGCGACGATCGCATCTCCCCCCGCCACCGTCAGGTTTAATTGTCCCCCGCCTTGGATATTCGCCAAATCGAAAGAATCGAGAGTTCCTCCCAGGCTAATCT
>JAXHUC010000237.1:0-4154 GCA_034189805.1 Cyanobacteriota bacterium | reverse complement strand
CAACGTTTTCCGTGTGTGAAGCGAAGCAGCGTCACTGGATTGGTATCGAACTTGAAAACTGCGACATTATTGTCGAGCGGTTAACTCGTAATGATATTTCTGGGCATACTAATACAGACGTTATTGATGCATAGAAACTAGCGAAAAGCCATACCATCACGACCTTTTGGGATTAATGGAACGTTAGAATCTAAGCAATCGTATTCCACAACAACAACTCGAAAAACTCCAAATTCAAATCTTACGGCTGACCATAATGGAAAGTACGCTCGCAGTTCTGTGATGTTTCCAATTCGATCGGTTAAATACGGACGCATTGCCTCTGAAGGAACCACTAAGATTCCCCCGAGTAAACCACCCTTAAGGATTGCTAGCAGGATTTTGTTAACTGCACGATGACTTGATGAGATATTTCCCGTCTCCCATTCAAATCCAACCAAACCTTCTTCACTTTCCAAAATAGCATCTAGGTTTCCCATTTTGACCCCAGAAAGTTTAGTGGGTAGGTGTTCTGTTTGCCAGCCGAATTCTTCGAGTTTTCTAATACCAGGAAGTTTGATTGGCTTCACCCCATTTGCGTTTCGCTGACGACCTGGATTCAGCTTGAATATCCCCGTATTATGAGGCCAATCGATTGAAATGACTGCTCGATCTACATCCGAACATGCTTGCCGCCATGCTGAAAGTCGATCGACATGGCCTCGGCAAATTACATCAATTGTCTCAACGACTTTCACGTTTATTCAAGTCCTAATAATAATTCAGACATTGATATGCCCAAGCCGTTGGAGATTGCAGCTAAGCTCCGAATAGTGATGTTGCGCTCGCCACGTTCGACACCACCAATATAAGTTCGATCTAGCCCACACTCGGCAGCAAAAGCTTCTTGAGATAAGCCACGCGACTTTCTCAACTCTCGAACTCTCAACCCCAGTTGCACCAGCAAATTTGTCTGCATGATGCAGTTAACTTAAGGTTTAAGATGACTATTAGTCCACGGACTATCAGTATCTTTTCACAAGTCCAAAGCGAGTGATACGGTCCCACTACCCGATATTGATGTCCGTCGAACCGAATGAATGAGTTGCCCCACTCCGGATATAGAGTGATACTTCAAATCGTTTGAGTGGCCCCCAAGGCGATCGCCGATTCGATCTGCGCGGCCGTCAATCCCTTCACCTCCGATAGATTCGTACCTTCGTAAGGTCGTTCGAGTCGCAGCAGCTTCAAGGCTTTGCCGGTTTTAACGTCCCACAGCCGAATCGTGCCATCGGTGCTGCTGCTGACGAGGGTGTTTCCATCTGGGGTAAAGGCGATCGAGCGAACCCAGGCGGTATGTCCCTCTAGAACCCGCAAACATTTTCCACTGCGCGCGTCCCAAAGTCGAATCGTCTCATCGGCACTGCTACTACCGACGATTTGCCCGTTCGGGCTAAACGCCACGCCGATAACCGAGTCAGAATGACCTTCAAATTTTTGAATGCATTGCCCGGTACGAAGATCCCATAGCCTGAAGCGATCGTATTCTTCTCCAGCAACGATCGTTTGACCGTTGGGACCCAAGGCAAGGGACATGACTCGATGTCCGATATCCTCCAGGCAAGCCAGACACTCACCCGTTTTAATATCCCAAAGTTTAATCGTCCCATCGGCGCTGCCACTAGCCAAGGTTCGACCGTCTGGACGAAATACCACAGAAAAAATCCAATTCTCGTGCGCTGCCACGCAGCTCAGACTCTCCCCGGTTGCCACATCCCAGAAACAAACCGTGCCATCCCGACCGCCACTGGCCAAGATTTGACCGTCCGGACTGAAATCGACGCTCCAAACCCCTTCATTCCCATGACCCCGAAGCACGTGCCGACACTGGCCGGTCTCGATCTCCCAGAGGCGGATCGTGGCATCGTCACTGCTGCTGGCGACAGTTTGACCGTCTCGACTCAAGGCCACAGACCAGACCCAGTTGCGATGACCGAACAGGGTTTTGACCAGCTTGCCCGTTTCCCCATCCCACAGTCTGACCGTGCGATCTAAACTGCCACTGGCAATCGATCGCCCCGAAGCAGAAATCGCGATCGCCCACATCCAATTGACGTAGCCTTGCCAGGTTTTGAGACATTTTCCCGTGGCGAGATCCCACAATTTCGCGAGTTGATGGTTGTCGCCGCTTGCTAGAAGGTTGCATTTGGGATCGATGGCAACGGTACGGACTTCATCGGCATGTCCATTTAACGTTTTGAGCAACTCACCGGTTTGTGAATCCCAAAGTTTGATGGTGCTATCGAAGCTGCCACTGACGATAACTTCCCCGTCCGCGCTGAAGACAACACAACGGATTTCTTTGGTATGTCCTTTGAGGGTATGCAGGCAGTCCCCCGTCTGCAAGTCCCACACTTTGACGGTGTTATCCACACCAGCACTGGCGAGGATGTTGTCGCGGGGATGAAATGCAACAGACCAGATCGCATTGTCGCGATCGCCAATCATTTTCAAACACTCCCCGGTGTGGGGATTCCACAAGCGAATCGTGTTGTCGTAAGCGCCACTGGCGAGAAGATGACCCTGCGGGTGAAACGCCACCGCCCAGACCCATCCGCAATGTCCCTCTAAAACTCGACAATCCCCGCTCTGGAGATGCCAAAGTCGAATCGTGCTGTCATCGCTGCAACTAGCCAGGGAGCCACCGTCGGGCGAAAACGCAACCGTCCAAACCCAGTTAGTATGTCCTTCGAGCGTGTTCGAGCACGCACCCGTGCGAGTGTCCCAGAGTTTGACTTTGCCATCCATACTGCCACTGGCAAGCCATTCGCCGTCTCGACTGAAGGCAAGGGATGTAACCCAGGCGTTTTGAAAATGACCCCTCAGACAGAGCCACGGTTGCCGATCTCGCAGATGAAACAGCCGAATTTCGCCATTAGAATCCCCGTTTGCCAGCAGTTTTCCGTCGGGACTCAAGGCGATCGAATGTATGCCACCAAAGTTTTGAGTGAAACTGGTTTTGGCGAACTCGCAGTGGGTAAAATTCACGCGATGCAAATTTATCCCTTGTAAATCCGCTTGCCAAATGGTTAAGTCGGAAAAATCTCCGCCGCTAATATCGAGATTGCCGTAGCGCATCAGATTGAGAAAATTGCCCCCCCCGTACCCCGGACGCTGGCGATAGACTTGTTTGAAACTCGAAAGCAGCCTCCAGAGTTGGGAGTCGAGAGCGTTTCGATCTTCTACTCCCAAAACCGTGACGATCCATTCGACGATCGGATTGAGAATGATGCGAATTTGGCTGTGTTTGACGTACTCTTTGGCGGAGGCTTTGATGAGGGCGTGGCGATTAAACAGTTTGAACTGACAGGTTTTGAGTTCGTCGCAGATGTGTTGAATGAAGCGATCGGTTAAATATTCCATCAAAACCGGTTGTAAGCTCACCCGATCGCCGATTTTTTCGAGGGGAATTTGTCGTTCTAGGGTATCTAAGGTTTCGTAAACCTGTTTTTTAACTAAGGGAGAGAAAATATCTTCTTGTAACTCGGCAATCGAGACGGGTTCTCGGTTAATGGCTAGCCAGTACGCGATTTCTTGTTCGCTAGGGGAAAGGCGATCGAAGTGCCAATCGAGCAGGTCGCGAATTTTGCCAAAGATTTTTAAGCCCCCATCTAAAAACTTCGACAGATTGCCGTCAAATCGCCTCAAAATATGTCGGGCGGAAATTTCTAAGGCGAGGGGATTGCCGTTGTAGAAGGAAATAATCGTTTCCCATTCTTCTGGAGACCCCTGAAATTTGGCGTTATAGGCATCGGCAATATTGTCGAAAATTTTTTGTCCGGCGAGAATATCTAATCCTCCCAATTCGAGCGATCGCACCGGGAAAATGCCTTCGAGGTCTTCAACATCTCGCGGTTTCTCCCGACTGGTAATCAGCAGGCAACTTTGATGTTGGGTTTCCCCGATTCGTTGGAACAATTCGCCATAGCCTTCATAACCCGATCGATACAGTCCGGCGCGCTCTCCTCCTTGCAAAATGGACTCGGCATTATCTAAAATGATTAAGCAGCGTCGCTGTTTTAAATGACGCAGCAATTCGGTGACTAAATCTTCAGGAGTTTGAGAGAGCTGAGCAGAGCGACTCTCGCAGACAAATTCGATCGACTCCGACAAAA
>JAXHUC010000236.1:0-4155 GCA_034189805.1 Cyanobacteriota bacterium | reverse complement strand
CTACTCTCACCCACGTTCGGTAGCCAGATGGTAGATTCTTTCTCATCAGTTCACGATCGCCCTGATAGCTTGACCATTCCTTGGGCTTGACCAACGATTCTCACCCAATTCTAAAAAACCTACACCTGTTAGCCTGCCTCCTCTAGCTGCTACTCCTGTCCCACGATCGTAAATGCGGCCCAATTCCGGGGTTGCGGATGGGTTTCCATCGTCGTTAGCATCGCTTGGCGCAGGGCTTGGGCTTTATTTCCCGTCGCTTGCCACTGTTGGTAAAATTCCACCATCAAGTCGGCAGTCGGGGCATCGGGGACGGCCCACAGGGACACCATGACGTTGGGAACCCCAGCCCCAATCAGGGCGCGGGATAAGCCGATGACCCCATCGCTGCTGAGTTCGCCCCGTCCGGTATCGCAGGCACTCAGGACGACGAGTTCTGCGTTGAGGTTCATGTTCAGGAGTTCGGCAGAGGTGAGGAAGCCATCTTCGCCGTTGCCTTGGGCGAGGGCAATTGCCCCCGGAAAGTCCCGCACTCCGGTTTCTTCCGGGATGCCGTAGTTCAGGAGTCCGTGGGTGGCGAGGTGGATAATTTGGGCGGTGGACATTTGTTCGGTGACGGTGGATTCGGTGGCATCGTCCCCGAGGAGGGGTTGGGTATTGAAGAGTTCGGCAATGGCAACGGCTTCGGATTGGGCACCGGGAAGGTTGGAGAGGCGTTGAGTTTCGTCTGTATCGGGATTCCAAATACTCGGCATCGTCGGATTGCCGACAACTAACACCTCCCCCCTTTCCGAATTCCGCGCTTCCAATTCCGAATTCGTGAGTTCCAACACCTGAATCGACGGTGCAGTGAGGATGGTGTGGTTTTGGATCAAGTATTCGCCGTTGGTGTTGAGGAGGGCGGGGAAGGGAACCAGGAAGAGGGATTGGTGGGGGATGAAGACAACGGGGGATTCGGGGTTGGCGGGGAGTAAGTCGGCGATGGGTTCGATGAGGAGTTGGTGGAGTTGTTGCAGGTGGCCCGTTTGCCGCGCGGCGAGTTCTTCTGAGGATAAGTATTCGACGACAATGGCAGGACTGCGAACTCCGAGGGTGGCGCGAGACTGGGTGACGAGTTGGGCGAGGGGAGTATCGAGAGAGTCTAAGTTGACTTGGCGGAAGGCGATGTCTCCGGTGGGTTGGACGACCCAGATGTAGAGAAGGTTTGGGAGTCCTTGGAGTGAAACGACAGAATATTCAACCAGGGTCGTGTTTTGAGTGCGGGCGACTTGTTGGATGTCGGCGAGGGTGGGCGGTGCGGGGGGGACGAACGCTTCGGCAGCATCGCTCCGCGATCGATTTTGACAGAAACTGGATTGAGACAATCTATCGCATACGTATGTCTGGCGATCGGGAACTTATGCAGTTTTCTCGGTTCGATCGATTTTAAAGTACGACCGAAGGAAGGGGCGATCGATGGAAAGATAGAAAGCGGTGTACGATCTCGATGGAGAGCATACGAGTGAGTGAAGAAAACGTTCATTGAGCAACCGAACCCCAGAAGTGCCGCGATATGGCACGCAAATATGGCTGGACGCTAAAGAGGATTAAAATGACGCGCGATCCGATTCTCAAGGTGGATTGCGTGTTTCACGGCAAACAAACGTCATTTGAGGACGAGCGCTATGACTGAAACTTGGATTGTTTTCAAGGCAGATAGCACGAACTCTCCCGGATGGGAAGAACGCAAGCTGATGCCCTCTGAAGCATTAACAGAGCTTTTGGCAGAAGAATGGGACTGTTCGGGTCAATTGCCTCAAGTCGGCGATCGCCTCCGCGAATATTCTAATTTAGAAGACCCTGCAAACGGGATAACTCACGGTCGCGATGGAGATTGGATCGTCACTCGCATCCATCAGTTTTCCTCTTTTGATACTGACAGTAGAATTGTGGTGTGCTACTGCCAATACCAGCCGATTTCACCGGATTGGGAACCCCTAGAACGGGGTTTGCCTGCCGATGAAATGCTGCAAGCGATCGAAGTCAGTTAAGCAAAAAAAGATCGAGAGAGATTAGGGACTTGCAATAGACATAGGTGCGAAAATTGATAGCAATTTTCGCGCTTGAAACCATCAATTCTCCCCCCCGTTCCCTCTTTTCCACCAGATGTCTATGAATTAATGTAAGATATAGCGATTTTCTCTTGAACGAGGTACATATCGAGGGCGGGTTTTGATTTATAAATCTCAGTAAGAGCAAGATTTTTAGCTAAACCCGCCCCTACATTGGTCATACCTCACCCATTTGAGAAACGCTATACTACACGTCGTAACTCGAGGCTTGCAAGCGAAACATCTTCGCATACAACCCCTCATTTGCCATCAATTCTGCGTGCGAACCCACTTCGACAATTTGGCTGTTTTCTAACACCACAATTCGATCGGCCATCAATACCGTGGAAAAGCGGTGGGAGACGAAAAACGTCATTTTATCCTTGGTTAGTTGCCGGAATCGTTGAAACAATTCATATTCGGCGATCGCATCTAAAGCCGCCGTCGGTTCGTCGAGAATCAGAATCGGGGCAGAGGTCATAAACGCCCGCGCCAAACCGATTTTCTGCCACTGTCCCCCAGAAAGTTCCGTTCCCCCGGAAAAGATTTTCCCCAGCATCGTGTCGTACCCGTCATCGAGTTGGGCAATGGTTTCCGTCGCGCCGCCATCGTTTGCCGCCCGTTCGATGCGATCGAAATTCTCCCGTTCCCCTAAATTCCCAAAGCCGATATTATCCCGCACGCTGAGGTTGTAGCGGGCGAAATCTTGGAAGATAATCCCGATATTGCGCCGCACGTCCTGCAACTCAAACTCGGTTATCGGAATCCCATCGATCGCGATCTCCCCAGAGTCGATGTCGTAAAGGCGCGTCAGCAGCTTCAGCAGCGTGGTTTTGCCCGCCCCGTTTACCCCCACCAAGGCAATACTTTCCCCTGGCTGTACCGTCAAATTCAGGCCTTTCAGGGTCGGTTTCTCCGCACCGGGATAGGTAAAACTGACATCGCGCAACACCAAACCCGATCGCAACGGATTGGGGAAAGGAAGAGGTTTGACGGGGTTGACGACTTGGGGTTGCAAGCTCAAAAATTCAAAATATTGGGAAACGTAGAGGTTGTATTCGTAAGTCTGGGCGATACTTTGCAGGATACTTTGTAGGGTGGTTTGCGCTTGCCCGAAGGCCCCGGTATACATGGTAAAGTCACCAATGGTAATCGCGCCGCGCACCGTTCGGGCGATCGTCCAACCGTAGGCGGTATAGAAGCCGACATTGGCGAGAATGTCTGCCCCACCCCGGACGGTGGCGTATTTGCGGGTGAGGTTTTCCGATTGTTGGTTGAATTCGCTGCGAATCTCCCGCCACTGGTTGAGTAAGTGGTCTCCCAACCGAAACAGGCGAATTTCTTTGACGAAGACATTTTGGGTGAGGACGCGCTGTAAGTAGTCCGCCATGCGTCCGGCTTGGGTTTGCTTGCGAGACAGCCAAAATCGCCGCCCGGAAAATTTCACCCCCACCCACAAGACGGGGGCAGAAGCCATCAGCAGCAGCATCATGATACCGGGACTGAAACTCAGCAGCAGTACCAGCAATCCGGCGAAACTGACGATTTGTCCTAACAGCCCGGTGAGGGTTCCCAAAATCCTGACGGGATAGTCGCTGCCGCTTTGCTGGGCGCGATTGAGGGTATCGTGAAATTCGGGCAGTTCGTAGTGGGAGACATCCAGACGAATGGCTTGCTTGAGGAGGAGACCGTTGGCGTAGATAGAAAAGCGATCGCGCAGAATTTGCAGCAGGTAGGCACTCAGTCGGTTCAGGGCATCCGAGAGCAAACTCAGCACCCATCGCAAACTGACGAGGAAGATGAGGGGTTGCCAGTCGATGGGGTTTTGCCCGATACTGCCCACCACCCGATCGACTATCAGTTTGGTGACGTAGAGTTCTGATACCGGCAGCAGGGATTTGGCGAGGGTCGTGCTGAGGGAGAAGAGTAAGGGTGTGGGGGCGGCTTGCCAGACTAAATGTAAGAGTCGCGGCGTATTGGCAAGAACTTCAAATAGGCGGGTGGCGGGACGAGATGATGACATGAAGTCATTTTATACGCCATTTCCGACATTTGCAGCGACTGAATG
>JAXHUC010000235.1:0-4202 GCA_034189805.1 Cyanobacteriota bacterium | reverse complement strand
TTTTTGGAACTTAGACCTCGATAAATTATTCGATCGAAGCTGCCAGTGGATTGGCGATTATTTGCGAACCAATCCCAATGTGAGCAAGGACGATCGAAGTTTGTGCGATGCGGCCAATTTGAATTAACGTCAGGAATCGGGAACGGGGAACGGGGAACGGGGAATGGGGAATGGGGAATGGGGAATGGTGAAAGGTTAAGCAATTTTGTCAGATGTCAAGTTGACGGATTTGAATCGCTCGACCTCTTTCAAGACCTAGTTTTTTACGATCTGACTCTTGTACGCAGGGGGTATGGGGGAGGCGTTTCGTCCCGAGCGCGGGGGGTTTGGGGGGAGACCCCCCAACTCCGGGTTTTCAGCAGATTATTGACAGGTTGACAAAGTGAATACCGCCTTAACCTTTCACCAATGGGGAATGGGGAATGGGGAATGGTGTGTTGGTCTGCGATCGCCCAACGGTCTAGATGCGTGACAATTTACTGCTCGATCGCACCTTATCCGGGACTTGACAAACGAGGGTCTCTTCTAACTTTTCACCAATGATGATTTGCGAACCCATCCTGAAACGAATCGGTTACAAGACAAAGCGTCTTTTGACACCACTCAATCGAACCTGCTAGCTTTAGCCTGACGATGCTCATTACACTATCCACGATGCTGAATTCCAAAGTAGCTATAGCCGCGTCTGGAGCGATCGCCCCTCAAACCCCAAAACTACAACGATCGCAAAAACTGTACCAGCGCCTCTCGATCGCCTTCCTCCATCGCCACAAACGCTTCCTTAGATTGCTCGGCTTCCCCGCCATGCCAGAGAATCGCTTCGGCGAAATTGCGAGCGCGGCCATCGTGCAGAAAAAAGGTGTGCTTGTTGACATTCTCAACCAAACCAATCCCCCATAACGGCGGGGTTCGCCACTCCCGGCCATCTGCCTCGAAATCCGGACGATTGTCGGCAAGGTCTGCCCCCATGTCGTGCAACAGTAAATCCGTATAGGGATGAATGACGACATCGTTAAACTCGGGATGCTCCGAAGCCGTTCCCGTCACTTGCCGAGGTAGGTGACAAGATGCACATTGCGCCTGATAAAACAGTCGTTCTCCCCGTTGCTCGGCTACTCCATCGAGATCGCGCCTTGCTGGAACCGCTAGCAAACTGACGTAGGTGGTAATTTTATCCAAAAAGACATCGCTCACCTCGGGTCGATCGCCAAATTGGGTTTTTTCTTGACAGTCCACCTGGGACTCAGTGCAGCTTGCGGTTTCCAGTAAGCTGCTGGTGATGCCGATATCGCCATTAAACGCACCGGCAATTTGCTGCTTTAAGGTCGGTTCGTTGGCTTTCAAGCCAAAACGACCCAAGCGCGTTTCCTCTTGCTCGACATCCCACACCCAGTTAGGACGACCGGAAATCCCGTCTCCATCTCGATCTTCGGGGTCGGCTTGTTGGACGATATTCTCTTGGGGAATATTTTCGAGCAGTCCCAGCCCAAACACTGCCGGGGCCACGCGCGGCGAAAACAGGATATCGTCTCCCAGCGGGCCGTAGCCGAGTTCGGTAAACTCATAGGTCGGGCGACGCAGACTAAAGGAGCGACCGTCCGCAAACTGCCCCGGCTCTTCCGTCCAAGAAATTTTCGTATTTCCCTCAGCCGCCACGCCGAGGATGCCTTGCTCTTGAAACTGTCCGCCGTAGACCGGGTGCGGTAGCGGTCCGCCGCGCTCGTCTTGCCCCGGAACGCTCAGCCGAATCAACATCGACAGCATACGGGTTTCCTCGGGCAGAGGCGGACGACCTCGACCGTCCCGCATGTGGCATCCCGCGCAGGAATTACGGTTGAACAGGGGACCGAGGCCATCGAGGGTAGTAACCGAGGCCGGGGCCTGAACCCATTGGGTGTTGAACAGGTGGTCTCCAAAAGAAAAGATGCGCCGCCGTCCCCGATCGAGATTGACAATCGGTTGGGCAAAAGCGGTTTGGGTGATTTTCTCAACCGTGGCCAGCTCTCCGCCGGATAACGTCGTGCGGTTGCGCTCGATTTCGGCGGTATAGTCCTCTGCGGCTATCCCAGGACGTGGAGATATCGCGGACGAGACCCCGATCGAAACAGCAACGACAACGGCAACAATCGCTAGCCAGTAATGTCTGCGTCTCATTCTGCCAAAATCTCCACATCAACTCCCAATACTTCCCCAAGTGCTTGAAAGGCTTCAGCTTGGTCTTCAAAGGCTGTAATCGCCGCTTCCACTTCTTCTCGAGCTTCGCTGCCGGGTGGGGAAGCCAGAACTCGATCGAAGGGATCGTTAATATTGGCGACTGCTTCGCGGGTCTGTGTCAGAGCGCTAACAACGGTTTGGTGTATCCCTGGGTCTAGCTGCGCCATGAGTTCGTCAAAACCGGGACCGTCGTAGTCGCCGTAGTCTCCAAAGTAGACATTCTCAATCCCCTTGGCATTAAAGATAAAGTCCTGGTGGGTGGTATCGCTAAAGCACGAATGTTCGTCTTCTTGATTGCCGCTATCGAGGGGAACGGCCATGCGTTCGGAAGACATTTCAAAGGCGCTGAGGGTTGCGAGGGAGGTGAGAATTTTGCTCATCGACTCCTTCGGGTCTCCCGCGATAAACTCAGCGCGGAAATTATTGGCGTTTGGCTTCCATTCGTTTTCGAGAAAGCTCAAATCGTCGATCAACTGGGCGGTGACCAATTGGAGATAAGTGCGACGACGATCGTTGTTGTCTCGATCGGGGATAAAATCTTCAAAACTGCGCTCTCCTGGCCCCTCGGCGTTAAAGTCCTGACCCCACAGTAAGAATTCGATCGCGTGCCAACCGGTGGTCACGTCCGCTTCATCGGTCACCTGGTCGTTTTCCAAAATCGTTTCGATGGAAACATCCAGACTCTTGTCATTAATAATTCCACTGTCGGGATTGTCCCGCACGTAATCGATGAAAGCCTCGTTCATCGGCCAAGCATTGATTCGTGCCTCGGGTCCTTCTTCTCCAGTGGCGGGATCGATAAAGTCGATCGGACCTTCATAAAACCGGAACGCTTCGGTTTGTAAATAGCTTTGACGGGCCTCAATCCAAGCTTGCTTGGCGGCTTGATGGGTCGCTTCGTTGGGTTGAGCCAGAAATTCCTCGATCGCCTCACCCAACAGTGCCGCCTGCTGATGGGAATCTTGGTAGTTGCGATAGACCAACTCGGCATAGCCCTCAATATAAGGTTGTAAAGAGACCTCCATCGCCAGAGACTCCCCAGAATTCGAGGGAGAACCAGAAGGCATTTCCAAAGCCACGCGATGTTCGGATGTCACAGAGGCCGTCGCTCGAACCGGAGCGATCGGGGAGAGCGATAGAGCTGTGAGGGTGGCTACTGCAATCTTCAAAGATGTCTGAGTCATAATGAGTTGAAATAATGGGATAATCTCGAATCCGTACAGTGCGGCAGGAATAACCACTCAGATCGCTCGGCTTGCTAAAAGCTCTGAAACTTCAGACTCCGCTCGATATTTTACTGTCTCACTACTCCCGCGACCCTGCACTAGATGGGGGGGAATGGTTTCGCTCGAACTTTGAGGGTCAGGGATGTGCAAATAGATAGATTGCCCGCTAGCAAACCTGTGTTTTAGCATCTTGGCAACCTGATGGGTATGCGATCGACCCGCAAGTCCCTGATGTGAAAAATCCCTAACCAGAGACACAGTTTCGCGGGACTCTAACTATCTAAGTAGCAGTACCCTAGCAGTATTGAGAGCGAGTTTTAACTAAAAGCCAGCAAAGCTTAAGGTTTACTCAAGCTCGAGACCGCCAAAAGCTTCAATTCATCTTGGTAAGACTCCAACGATCTAATAGCAGCACTTTAGCAATATTGAGAGTCAATTTTAACTATTAGATATCGAAGCTTAAGGTTTACTCAAGCTTTAAATCGCCAAAAACTTCAAGTCATTTCTCGATGCCGATCGAATGTAGCCATAGCAATAAGGATTGCCTAAATTCACACGAATCTCTCTCCCCGGTGCTCCCCTTCACCGATATCCTCATGCTTCTGGCTATAGCTATACTGAGTCAACCATCATTAGCAAGTCAGTGAGTTCTACATCGAGAAGAGAACCTAGGCTAATGTATTCTTGAAGCCGTATCCAATCCCGTTCTCGATGGAGTTCCTATGCTTTCAACACTAGCCAAAGGAGCCATCGTTGCCTTTG
>JAXHUC010000234.1:0-4628 GCA_034189805.1 Cyanobacteriota bacterium | reverse complement strand
GGCGCGACCAAAACTGGAGCAATTATGATGCTGATAAAAAGGCTGAAAAAAGAACCCAGAGCGGACTAAAAGTCCGGGGCGAAGCGTAGCGGAGGGTTGTGACCCACCCCAACTTGGTCAGTTGGAAATAAAATCGCCTCAATTTGGACTTTCAGCTCGGCTAATTCGCGATTTGCTATTTGCCAAACGATTTCTAGGTTGACTCGGAAGTATTCATGAACGATAATGTTGCGAAAGGCAATAATATTTGCCCACTCAATTTCAGGATGCTGTTGCTGAAATTGTTCGGAAGTGGCAGAACATGCTTCACCAATAATTTGCAGGTGATGAACAATCCCAACTTGAATCAGTTCGTTGTCTTGAAAATTACTCTGACCTCGGGCAACATACTTTTCAATCTGACCGATCGCATCTAAGATATCCTAAAAGCGTTCGCGATTGTCTCTCATAATGGAATCGCCTCATTTAAAACTCGATCGCGAATTCGCTGCTTTAAAGATGGCTCCGTTGCCACATCAACTTTGCACTCTAAAAATCTTTCGAGTTCGAGAACTAACCCAGCGGGAAACCAAGAACTAATTCGATCGATCGAATAATCAACTAAAAAATCAATATCACTTTTCTCGTCTGCTTCTCCTCGAGCAACCGAGCCAAATATCCTAATATTATAGGCTCCATGGCGCGCAGCTATATCAATTATTTTTTGACGATTTTCTTTGAGAAAACTATAATTTTTAGATGGTTTATCTTGTTGCATACTTTTAACAAGTATCTTATATTTTATTAAATTTTTCTATTCTTCTGGTTCTGTCGTAGGCGGTGAATTTTCTTTTGGAGGGAATAATTTTTCTATGACATCCGTGCCGTCGTTTAAAGCACCTGCCAATGCTGCTAAAAATCCAACAATTCCCACAATGACCATCCATTTTTATTTCAAGGTACTGACAGAAATCTTACCTCGAATCCCCAATTCTTTCAGCCAATCTTTGATATTTTCCGGACGCGCGCCAGGTTCTAATGCCATTCCGTAGAGAATGGCTTTATTGAGGCGATCGCTCAAATTTGAGTTAAAATTTTTAGGTTCGACTAATAGATATTGACTGGGATTAACTTGGCGTTGTTCGGCAGTGGGTGGAATTTCTCCCGTGACTAAATAATACAGCGTTGCTGCCAACGAATAAACATCCGTACGAGCATCCAGAGGTAGAGACGTGAGATATAGTTCCACTGGTGCAAATCCATCGGAAATATCTCGCCGAGAACTCAGTGGCATATCCGTTTCTCGTGCTAAATCGAAGTCAATCAAAACCGCTTCTTTGCTTCCGTGGCGCACCAAAATATTTTCCGGTTTAATATCTCGATGTAATAACCCTTGAGAGTGAACGCAAATTAACGCTTCTCCAATTTGCCGAATGTAATGTAATGCATCGGTTTCCGATAAATGTTTTTGCGGTAAACTGGCTAAATCAACCCCGGCAATATACTCCATCGGTACGCAAACTCGTTCCTGGTTCCCATCCCGTTCTCGAAAGGGGTCTCCTACACAGCGAACGACATGGCGATGCTGGCACTTTGCCAGTTTAGTAGCTTCTTGAAACAGCTTATCTTGTAATTTGGCGATCGCATTTGGATCGTGTTGTAATTGCAGCAGGACTTCATCGCTGAGTGTTTTGATGACGAGGCGTTTTTTAACTTTTTTTACCTTTACCTTATCGTCGTAGGCGAGATAGGTAATTGCAGAACGTCCCCGTCCTAAAGTTCGTTCGATAACGTAGCGATCGCCTTTGAGTTTATGTCCCGGTTTCCAAGCCACAAGTTAACAGTATTTTTAAGGTAGATTATAACTTATGTATTTAATTTTTCTACTAAAAATTGTGTCAAGTTTCATCTTTTTTTTCAAGGGAAACCATCGTTTCTTCAAAGTTAAAAAAAACGATCTGCTCGACTCGATTCAAAATAAAAAACGCGATCGGTTAGGCTTCCCCAAAGCATTGAGATAAAATAAGAGACTAATCCGTCTCTCATCCATCCCGATTCGCCCATGAATAGCCCCTTCCTACAACGACTCCACAGCGAAAATCGCCCGGTTCTCGTCTTTGACGGTGCCATGGGAACTAACTTGCAAGTGCAGAACCTCACCGCCGAGGACTTTGGTGGGGCGCAGTACGAAGGGTGCAACGAATATCTCATCGAGACCAAACCCGAAGCCGTCGCTACGGTGCATCGCGGCTTTCTCGAAGCCGGGGCGGATGTCATCGAAACCGACACCTTCGGCGGGACTCCCATTGTGTTGGCCGAATACGATTTAGCGGACAAAGCCTACGAACTCAACAAAGCCGCCGCCGAACTGGCCAAGGGTTTGACTGCAAAATACTCTACCCCCGAAAAACCCAGATTTGTCGCCGGTTCCATCGGACCGGGAACCAAACTGCCGACGCTAGGCCATATCGATTTCGACAGCCTGCGAGATGGCTTCGCGGTGCAAGTGGAAGGACTCTACGATGGCGGGGTGGACTTGATGCTGGTAGAAACCTGCCAGGACGTGTTGCAAATCAAGGCGGCCTTAAATGCGATCGAAGACGTATTTGCCAAAAAAGGCGCGCGGCTACCGATAATGGTATCGGTGACCATGGAATCCTTCGGTACGATGCTGGTGGGTTCGGAAATCAGCGCTGTCGTCTCCGTCCTCGAACCCTACGACATCGATATCCTCGGCCTCAACTGCGCCACCGGCCCGGATTTGATGAAAGAACACATCCGCTACCTCTCGGAACATTCCCCCTTCATCGTCTCCTGCGTTCCCAATGCCGGACTGCCGGAAAACGTCGGCGGACAGGCCCATTACAAACTGACCCCGATGGAGTTGCGCATGGCGCTGATGCACTTCGTCGAAGATTTGGGAGTGCAGATTATCGGCGGTTGTTGCGGGACGCGCTACGAACACATCGGTCAACTCGCCGAGATGGCGCAAACCCTCACTCCCAAAGAACGCCAAGATCACTACGAACCTTCTGCCGCCTCCATCTACAGCACCCAAACCTACGAACAGGACAACTCCTTCCTCATCGTCGGGGAACGCCTCAACGCCAGCGGTTCCAAGAAGGCGCGGACGCTGCTGAATGCCGAAGATTGGGACGGACTGGTGGCCCTGGCGAAATCTCAGGTGAAAGAAGGGGCGCAAATTCTCGATGTCAACGTAGACTACGTGGGCCGAGATGGGGTTCGAGATATGGGCGAGTTAGCCTCGCGGCTGGTAACCAACGTTAACTTGCCCCTGATGCTGGACTCCACGGAATGGGAGAAGATGGAAGCGGGGCTGAAAGTGGCGGGGGGCAAGTGTTTGCTCAACTCCACCAACTACGAAGATGGCGAACCCCGCTTTTATAAGGTGCTGGAATTGGCGAAGCAGTACGGCGCGGGGATTGTCGTCGGAACCATCGATGAAGATGGGATGGCGCGGACGGCGGACAAGAAGTTCGAGATTGCCAAGCGCGCCTACGATGCGACGGTGGCGTACGGCATTCGCCCCGAAGAGCTATTTTTCGACCCCCTGGCGCTGCCGATTTCCACGGGGATTGAAGAAGACCGCGCCAACGGCGAAGCCACGATTGAGGCGATTCGGCGGATTCGGGAAGAGTTGCCCGGATGCCACGTGATTTTGGGGGTTTCTAACATTTCCTTCGGCTTAAATCCGGCGGCGCGGCAAGTGCTGAATTCGGTATTCCTCCACGAAGCGATGCAGGTGGGAATGGATTCGGCCATTGTTAGTGCCAGCAAGATTTTACCCCTGGCAAAAATCGAGCCGGAACATCAAAAAGTCTGTCGCAAACTGATTTACGACAAGCGAGAATTTGAAGGAGAAGCTTGTACGTTCGATCCGTTAATTAAGTTAACTCAACTGTTTGAAGGGAAAACCACAAAACGCGATCGCACTGTCGATGAAAATCTGCCTGTAGAGGAACGCCTCACCCGCCATATCATTGATGGCGAACGAATTGGCTTGGAAGAACAATTGGCAAAAGCCCTAGAAAAACATCCCCCCCTCGATATTATTAATATCTTCCTCCTCGATGGGATGAAAGTGGTAGGGGAACTATTTGGTTCCGGACAAATGCAACTGCCTTTCGTATTGCAATCGGCACAAACTATGAAAGCAGCGGTGGCCTATTTGGAACCCTACATGGAAAAAGATGAAGCGGGGGATAATGCTAAGGGAACCTTTATTATTGCTACGGTGAAAGGTGACGTTCACGATATTGGTAAAAACTTGGTGGATATCATCTTGTCGAATAACGGCTATCGGGTAATTAATTTGGGGATTAAGCAACCCGTTGAGAATATCATTAAGGCTTACCGAGAACATAATGCCGATTGTATTGCGATGAGTGGTTTGCTGGTGAAATCGACGGCATTTATGAAAGATAATCTGGAAACCTTCAACCAGGAAAATATTACCGTTCCGGTGATTTTAGGTGGCGCTGCATTAACGCCGAAGTTTGTCAACCAGGATTGCCAAAATACCTACAACGGTCAGGTTGTTTATGGCAAAGATGCTTTTTCCGATCTCAACTTTATGGATAAGTTGATGCCAGCAAAATCTAAGAATAATTGGGATGATTTGAAAGGCT
>JAXHUC010000233.1:0-4802 GCA_034189805.1 Cyanobacteriota bacterium | reverse complement strand
GATCTCCAACCAATCATCTGAGTGCAGCAGGCACATAGGCCTTACTCATGTGTCACGATGCCCCAGCTTTAAGAATGCCTTGGCTTTTGCTACCCGCACTAGATGTTCGACATACTCATATTGCTGCCACGATCGCTCTTCTTGGGGTGTTAACCCGACCGTTCTATTTTTTTCAAGCAGGGTTTCAATTTGCTCGTGCAAGGCTTCAGAGGGCTTTAATGCCAAAATTTCCTCCGGAGAAGGGAGATTGGCCAAAAATTCCAATACTTCTGCTAGTCCAGAAAATCCCGATCGAACGTCTGCATTCCACTCGCGTAACCCCAGTTCTAGAATCTGCGGTAACCGATCTTGCTGTGGACTCAATCGGAGTGCTAACTCCTCTGGCACTTCAACGCTAATATGCATTTTGAAGTAGTCAAGACTTTCAAGCTGTCAGTGAGTCCGATCTTAGCACCCGTTCCCCATTCTTCATCAGAAAGTCGATCGTTCGATCCCGGTTGAATCTGAATTATCGCCACCCAGTTATACTCTCTCGCTGCTAGGATAAGCAAAGTCGAAACATCAAACTATGCTGAAGCGCCGAAACAACACGACTGTGACGATCGTCCTCGGACTGGGTATCTTACTCGCCGGGGCAGCGGCTCTGTCGTGGATGAGACGAGATCGAGACAACCTGGCTCTCATCGACCCCGTACCGTCCGATCGCTCTGAGATTGCCGAAATCCTCTCTCTCCCAGAAGATCGACGAGCGAGCGAACTCGAAGCTTTAGCCACAGATTCCCAAGCCGACGATCGCCCTCGCGCCCGCTACTTGATGGCACTCGAGGCACTCGATCGACAAGAACCCGAAGCCGCGCTGCAATGGCTCGATGGGTTAGAAAAAGACTATCCGGCAATAGGGGGATATATCCTGCTCGGGCGCGCCCGTTCTTATCGGGAAATGGGAGAGGCCGATCGATCCACAGAAACCCTCGAGCGGCTGTTGGCGAGTTATCCCGATCGACCCGCTGCCGCAGAAGCCCTGTATATTCTAAGTCAGAGCGATCCGCAGTATGCCACCCAAGCCATCGAGCAATTTCCCACCCATCCCCGCACTGCCGAAATTGCCCGCAGCCAGCTCGAACCCGGCGACGACCCCGATAACTTGCCCCTGCTGCTGTTGCTCTCCAAACATCTCTATCTGAGCGATATTATCGACATTCTCGATCGGCTCACCCTCAACTATTCCGCGCAACTGACCCCGGAAGATTGGGAGACGATCGCCTTTGGGTACTGGGAAAAGCTCGCCTACGGCAAAGCGGGCAAAGCCTACGCCAACGCCCCCCGAACCGCCCGCAACCTCTATCGCACCGGGCGGGGCTTACAACTCGATCGCCAGCAAGATCGGGCGCGGACGGCTTACCAGCAGCTAATCGAGGAGTTTCCCGAGAGCGACGAAGCCGGATTGGGATTGCTGCGACTGGCAAGAATCTCGCGAGACGAGCGAGCGATGCCCTACCTCGATAAACTCCTTCAGGAGCATCCCGACTATGCCGCTGCGGCCCTGATTGAAAAGTCCAAACGACTGGAAAATCTCAACAGCACCAAATCGGCTTCCCAAGCCCGCCAATCGGTGCTGACACAGTACAGCGATTCGGAAGAAGCTGCCGAGTTGCGCTGGCAAACCGCTCGCGGACTGGCAAAGGCGGGGCAACTGGCGGAGGCTTGGCAGTGGGGGGAGCAAGTGGTAAAGGAGAATCCCACTAGCGAGTCCGCACCGGAAGCGGCGTTTTGGGTGGGCAAGTGGGCGCAGGACTTGGGGGAAACCCGCAAAGCCGAAGAAGCCTTCGAGTACCTGGTGGCGACCTATCCCGAATCTTACTATGCTTGGCGAGCGGCAAATTTCCTGGGGTGGAACGTTGGGGACTTTACCACCGTGCGTCAGTTTTCCCCGGAAGTCGCGCCTCTGACGGAAACCGTACTGCCCCTGGCCGGTTCGGAAACCCTGAGCGAACTCAGCCGACTGGGGTTACAGCAGGAAGCTTGGGAACAATGGCAGGTAGAGTTTCTCAATCCGATGGAACCGACGGTGGCCGAGCAGTTTACCGATGGGTTGCTCCGGATGGGGGTTGGGGACTATATCGATGGCATTTTCATGCTCACCCATTTGGCTCAACGGGAAGACCCGGAGGAACAAGTTCAATATCAGGCCTTGCGGCAACAGGCAGCGTATTGGCAAACGCTGTATCCGTTTCCTTATTTCGACCTGGTGCTAGCATGGTCTGAGGAACGCCAAATCGATCCGCTATTGACGATCGCCATTATCCGCCAAGAATCTCGCTTTCAACCGGCGATTCGATCGGTTGCCGATGCCGTGGGGTTGATGCAGGTGTTGCCCAGTACCGGAGATTGGATTGCCGAACAGTATAAAGAACCCGAACCGACGAGTTTGACCGACCCGGCGGAGAATATTCGCGTGGGGACGTTGTATCTGGATTATACCCACAAGTTGTACGATAATAATTCCCTTCTGGCCGTCGCCAGCTACAATGCGGGACCGGGGAATGTGGATGACTGGAAAACGCGCTTCAGTCTGGCGGATTTCGATGAGTTTGCCGTGCAGATTCCGTTTCCAGAAACCAACGATTATATTACGTCGGTCTTTGGTAACTATTGGAATTATTTGCGGTTGTACAATCCGCAAGTGAAAGCACAGATTGAGGAGCTGCAAAGAAAGTATTCTCAGTAAGTTAGTCGTCAGCTTTTGTTGGGGAGAAAATGGAGAAAGAGAATGAATTTTTTCTATCGATAAAATATTCGCTGTTGCCCATGATGCTATAAGATATGTGTTAGAAATAAACCACAAAGATACGAAGGACATAAAGCTTTTTTTGGGTGAAAATAGGGCGATAAAATCTATCGTAGTTCTCGCGCTTTGTGAGGTATATCTAGTGAGAACGGGTTTTAATAATCGATCTCAGTTAAGGTATAGTTTTTAGTAAAAATAACAATGGGTCGGGGCAGGTTTTGACTGACAATTTTCAGCAATTTTTCCTAGATATTGCTAAACCCATTCTGACGACCAACCCGATAACGTCAGAATAATAATGGGTCGGGGCGGGTTTTGACTGACAATTTTTCGCAAGTTTTCCGACATATTGCTAAACCCATTCTGATTACCTACCCAACAACGTCAGAATAATAATGTAATGGGTCGGGGCGGGTTTTGATTTAAAATTTTCAGCAATTTTTCCTAGATATTGCTAAACCCATTCTGATTACCAACCCGATAACGTCAGAATAATAATGGGTCGGGGCGGGTTTTGACTGACAATTTTCAGCAATTTTTCCGACATATTGCTAAACCCGCCCCTACAACCCACCCGACAATTTTTCATGCGCGCATTTTTAATTTTTAATTGTTCGTTCGCTCTCCTCACACTTCGTCGGCTGTTCTCCGTCCTTCTCAACCGATATCGCGAACCGGGCAGGCAGGCGAATCGACTCGAAGCTATCGGGTTTGCCGACTTTGCCTTTCATCGCTTGGGTGGTGTATTTGTCGATTCCGTTGTTTGAGTTATCGTCAAGATCGTCGCTGAAGTGAGCGCGAACGAGAATTGTCTGTTTCGGGTCGAGAGAGAGTGTTTTCTCGGTGGTGAAAGGACGCTCGAACTCGTGGGGAGTGTCGAGAATCTTGCGCCCCAGTAACTCTCCCTCTTCGCTGAGGACTTCCCACCAGTCGGCATAGCGGCTGCAACTTTTATCGGGGCTTTGAATTTTGACGCTCAGTTTGTATTTTCCCTCGACCTCTTCAACCGCCTCGACCCCTAAAATCACTGGGCCATCAATCAATTGCGGCTTTTGACTTTCTGCATGGTAAGTCAGCATTTGTACCAAAGCATATATGCTGTAACCGTTGCTGAAACTTTGCAGGGCCGCTTGCCAGTCACCGTATAGCGCTTGATAAGGAGCAATTTCACTCAAGACATCCGAGGTTCCAGCTTGCTCTGCCACTCGTCGAATTTGAATCAGTAAATCGAGAGCAGTCTCGATATCTCCTAGTTGCCCGGTTGCCCAGGCAATGGCTCTCAAGGCATTGGATTTCCAATACGGGTCATCGATGGATTCGGCAAGGGTGAGGGCTTTTTCTAAGACTCCAACAGCTTCTTCGTCTTGCTCGAGTTGCCCGGTCGCCCTGGTAATGGCACTCAAGGCATCGGATTGGGAGCCAGGGTTGTCGATGGATTCGGCAAGGGTGAGGGCTTTTTCTAAGACTCCAACAGCTTCTTCGTCTTGCTCGAGTTGCCCGGTCGCCCCGGCAATGGCACTCAAGGCATTGGATTGGGAATTGGGATTGTTGATCGATTCGGCAAGGGTGAGGGCTTTTTCTAAGATTCCCGCAGCCACTTCGGCTTTCTCGAGTTGCCCGGTTGTCCCGGCAATGGCTCTCAAAGCAGAGGATTGGGAATTGGGGTCGTCGATGGATTCGGCAAGGGTGAGGGCTTTTTCTAAGATTCCCGCAGCCTCTTCGGCTTTCTCGAGTTGCCCGTATACCCAGGCAATGGCAATCAAAGCAGAGGATTGGGAATTGGGGTTGTCGATGGATTCGGCAAGGGTGAGGGCTTTTTCTAAGACTCCAACAGCCACTTCGTCTTGCTCGAGTTGCCCGTATGCCTCGGCAATGGCACTCAAAGCAGAGGATTGGGAATTGGGGTCGTCGATGGATTCGGCAAGGGTGAGGGCTTTTTCTAAGACTCCAACAGCCACTTCGGCTTTCTCGAGTTGCCCGGTTGCCCCGGCAATGGCTCTCAAGGCATTGGATT
>JAXHUC010000232.1:0-4922 GCA_034189805.1 Cyanobacteriota bacterium | reverse complement strand
CGCCCCTATTAGCCGATGTGAGTGCTTACATTTGCAATTGTTTACTTTTATTAATTAATATGTGTAGTTTTATTTATTAATAGATTAATATTAAAGGTTGGCGAATTTTTAGTATTTTTGTCAGATATTGATTCTTTACGGCTGTAATACTTTTTACAGTCTCTGTATCTGTGAAAAATCGATTGTAGAAGGTACGTATTGTTGTTTCGTTGAAGGAGTTTGAGTCTAAAATTCTATTATTAATGATGAAATCTGTATAACGGGTTGGACTGGAATTAAAACCAGTTTTTTAAACTCTGTTCTCAGTTGACTTGGGTTGAAAATCAAACGTAAAAGTTATTGCTTTTTACACATTGTAAAGTGCGTACTTTTGGTGGGTGATTTTCAATAATGCTAGAGTTCTCAAATGTATCGATCGCCCTGTATGGCTGTATTTCCAACGGTTACCGCTACCTTTTGCAAATGCCGTGGGTGGAACTGCGGACCGTTAGTAATGTCGTTATTGCCCTGGCGTATTTTTCCATCCCGATCGCCTTGGGATACTACTACTGGCGGCGGGAAGTTCCCTTACAAAGTCCGCTCCACACTCCGCTAATTCTGTTGAGCGCTTTAATTTTCCTGTGCGGATTGGGGCACTTACTCGAAGTCTGGGCGCTGTGGTTTCCAAGCGACTGGTTCTCGAGCCTCGAACGAGCCGTGAGGGCGCTGGCGATCGCCTATGGAGCGTGGAAGTTTTCTCGGGTGCTGCCGCAGTATTTGTCAGTGTATGCCGACCTGCAAAAGAGCCAAACCCGCTGGCAAACGATTACCAATACCATTCCCATCTGTATCTCCTATATCGATCGCCAACTGCGCTATCAATTTGTCAATCGCAACTACGAAATCTGGTTCGATCGAAATCGAGAAACCATCCGAGGGCAATTTGTTGCCGACATTCTCGGACCGCAGGCCTACGCTGCAATTTCCCCTCAGTTCGAGAGAGTCCTGTCCGGTCGTTCCGTTCGCTACGAAACTCAAATTCCCAACCCCCGAGGCAGACCCCGCGACGTGGAAGCCATTCTCGTTCCCGACTTCGACAAAAACCAAGAAGTCTGTGGATTCTACGCCCTCACCAGCGACATTAGCGATCGCAAAGCCACCGAAGCCGAACTGCGCCTAGTCGAACGGGCCATTGAAGTAGCTAGCAACGGAATTTCGATTTCCGATGCCCGCCAACCGGACTTTCCCCTGATCTACGTCAACTCCGGCTTTACGGAAATGACGGGATACGCCCCGAGCACCATTCTCGGGCGCAATTGCCGCTTCTTGCAACGATCGAATACCCAACAACCGGGACTGATTCAAGTGCGCCAAGCATTGAGGACGGGAACCAGTTGCCAAGTCACCCTGCGGAACTACCGCCGCGACGGCAGGCCGTTCTGGAACCAACTCAGCCTCACCCCCGTGCGCGACGGGGCCAATACCCTCACCCATTTCATCGGTATCCAAACCGACATTACCGCCAGCCTCGCCACGGAAGAGCAACTGCGGCGAAGCGAAGCCCTACTACAAACCATCGTCCAAGTGATTCCTCTGGGCATTTACGTGGGCAACCTCAAGACCGATCGCGTCTTATACTGCAACGAGGAATTTTGCCGCCTGTGGCAACTGCAAGACCTCCGCACGGCAATTGCCAACGGTGAAGTCGGACACCAAACCGTGATGGAGCGATGTTTGCGCGCTCTCGATCCTGGGCAGTTTGGCGACACCGCCGAACTTTGGGCCATTGGGGAAGGGGAAGATGTGGCGATTTTGGAAGATGAAATTCCCTTGCTCGACGGTCGGACGTTTCGCCGCTTCTGCGTTCCGGTAACGGAGGGCAATCGAGTTCTCGGTCGGCTTTTGGTGTTTGAAGATATCAGCGATCGGGTATCGGCCGAGGCGGAACTGCGCCAGAACTACCTCGCCCTCGGTCAAACCAACGCCGAACTCGAAACCGCCCGCGAAGAAGCCATTGCCGCCAGTCATGCCAAAAGCGAATTTCTCGCCACCATGAGCCACGAACTGCGCACTCCCCTCAACGTCATCCTCGGTTTCAGCGAAATTCTCGCCCGCGATACCCAGCTCGATGACGAGCAGGAACAAATCTTGCGCACCGTCCTCCGCAGCGGCGAGCATCTCCTCTCCCTGATTAACGACATTCTCGATCTGGCGAAAATCGAAGCGGGGAAAGTCGAACTCATCTCCACCTCCTTTCACCTGGGCGAGGTGGTTACCACCGTCACCGAGATGCTCGAAGTTAAAGCCACCGATAAAGGCTTAACCCTCAATCTCGTGGTTGCCCCGGACGTACCCACCATCGTCACCACCGACGAAGCCAAGCTGCGTCAAATCTTAATCAACCTCCTCGGGAATGCGGTTAAATTTACCCAGACTGGAAGCGTGACCTTGCGAGTGCGGACGGATGCAAGAGACGGGGAGGAAAACCCCCCGCAGTTCCTGAACTTCGATGTCGAAGATAGCGGCGTGGGGATCGACCCTCAAGAATTAGAGCGGATTTTCGATGCCTTCGATCGGGGAATGGCCGGACGGCGATCGGGGGAAGGAACCGGATTGGGATTGGCGATTTGCCAGAATTTTGTCGAGTTGATGGGAGGCAGCATTGAAATGGAGAGTACCGTGGGTGTGGGGACGACAGTCTGCGTTCGCCTGCCGATGCCAGCAAGCGATGACACCGCAGAGCAACCCCTATCTTTCCAACTCAGTGGGCGGATCGTCGGACTCGCCCCCGACCAACCCACCTATCGTATCCTGATCGTTGAAGATCGTTGGGAAAGCCGTCAGATGCTCGTCAAACTCCTGCAACCCCTGGGATTCGAGACCTTTGAGGCCGAAAACGGGCAAGAGGCGATCGACCGGTGGCAGCAACACCAACCCCAGCTCATCCTCATGGATATGCGGATGCCGGTGATGGACGGTTACGAAGCCGTCCGGCGGATTCGCGGCACCGTCGCCGGTCAAGCCGTCGCCATTATCGCCCTCACTGCTAGCGTCTTCGATGCCGAACAGAATTTACTCCTGTCCGTCGGCTGCGACGATTTCGCCAGCAAACCCGTGCGATCGCAAAACCTTCTCGAAAAAATTGCCCGTCACCTCGGGGTGCGCTACCTTTACAAAGAGGAGACTCCCGTTGCCCCAACCCAATCGACAGCAACCGGATCGATCGCCCCGGACTCCTTTGCCGTCATGCCTCGCGAATGGGTGGAGCGACTCAACTACGCCGCAGGAACCCTCGAACAACTCGAAGTCATTCAAATTATCGCCGAAATCCCTGCCGCTCATCGCCAACTGCAACAACAACTCGAAAAATGGACGGAGCGATTTCAATTCGACACTATCTATAATTTGACCCAAACATTCCTCGACAGTTTATCGAGTTCCGATCGTGAATAATTCAACCGTGCCATCGAAGGTCACTCTACCTCAACCGTCCCTACTCGTCGTAGACGATCGCCCCGAGAACCTCCAACTGCTCTCCTCGGTGTTGCGCAAACGCTATCGAGTTCGGGTGGCCATGGGGGGCGAAATTGCCCTCAAGGCGATCGACACCAGCCCGCCAGACTTGATTTTGCTCGATGTTCTCATGCCCCGCATGGATGGTTACCAAGTCTGCGCCCACCTGAAGCAAGATCCCAAAACCCAGAACATTCCCGTGTTATTCCTAAGTGCCTCCGCACGGGGTCAAGATAAGACAAGAGGCTTTGAAGTCGGCGGTGCGGACTACATTACCAAACCCTTCCAAACCGAAGAAGTTTTCGCCCGCATCGAACATCAACTCACCATCCGCAGCCTCAAACAGCAACTCGAAGCCGAAATCCAACAGCGCCAACAACTCGAACGGGAGTTAGAACGACAAAACGCTCAACTCGAAGAAATTCGCCAGGAGTTACAAGTTTGGCAATGTAAAGAGAGTTAGGGGGGATGAGGGAGGCTGGGAGAGAGTGAATGCAAAATTAAAAATGCAAAATTAAAAATGAAAAATGCAAAATTCTCCTTGTCTCCCTCATTTCCCCATCTCCGCGTCATCTTCTTCCCCCGTTTATCGTTTCAGCAAAATTCCGCGAATGCCAACCGCCTTGGCTCCCTCAAAATCGGCCCCGGTGCTATCACCGATATGCCATGCCTGAGTAGGTTCGCAGCGGTGTTTGCTCAAGGCGGTGGTGAAGATTTGGGAAGCGGGTTTGGCGGCGTTGGCTTCGGTGGAGATGGTAATCGAGGTGAAGTAGCGAGAGAGATCGAGGGCTTCGAGGACGGCGTAGAGGCGGGAGTCGAAGTTAGAAACGATCCCCAGTTCGATGCCCTGCTGTTGCCAGTATTGCAAGGCGGGGCGCACGTCGTCGTAGATAAACCAGGGGTCGGCTTTGGCAAAGTGCAGGTAGAGAGGGCCAAAGAATCGATCGAAATCGTCAAAGCGATCGAATACACCGATGAGTTGGAAAGATCGAGCGGCGATCGCATACCACCAATCGTATTCTCGGGCGGGAATGGCGACAGGTTCGACTCCGGGAAAGGCACAGGGCGGCGAGGCGGAAAAACTGTCGAAAAATGCCCGATCTAAGGCTTCGGCATCGACATCGACCCCAGATTGGCGGGCAAACTCTCCGTAAATCTGACCGACGCTACCCCGAATGCCAAACAGGGTATTGACGGCATCTAAGAAAATCACTTTGGGTTGAGACACGATCGCGCAGTTATAGCGGACAAAACTTGAGGATCGGCGATCGGGGTTTTTTAGGGTTCCCGATCGGTCTTATTGTCTCACGTTCGGGGAACGGGGAAGGGGGAATAGACGCAGGGACGCGGGGACGCGGAGAGATGAGGGAGATGAGGGAGATGAGGGAGATGAGGGAGACAAGGGGGATGAGGGAGACAAGGGGGATGAG
>JAXHUC010000231.1:0-4952 GCA_034189805.1 Cyanobacteriota bacterium | reverse complement strand
GTGAGGGAGGTGAGGGAGGTGAGGGAGATGGGGGAGCTTCCCAAGCCCTCTATTCCCAATTCCACACACAAATGTTAAGCAATATTACAAAAATGCCGTCAAAGCGGTATAGCATCTTGACACCATCGAGGAGATACCGATACTCTGTTATACATACCCGGGTTAACCAACTCAGAGTCGTATGCAAGACAAACAAAAAGTTACCCTATATCTCTCACCCGAGCTGCACCGTCAACTCAAGATTCGATCGGCAGTAGACTCAGAGCCGATGTCGGCCATCGCCCAGCGAGCGATCGTCTTTTACCTAAAGCATCCCGAAATGGTGGATAGCCTAGAAGAAAAGTACGGCAAGACGCATCAAGTTTATAACTGTCCCGAATGCGCCAATCCGGTCGTTTTTAGAGACGGCGAAATGGTTTCTCTAGCCGACCGAGCTGAAGCAATTCTGGATGATGACATGGCAGTCACTCAAGTGAATCCGGCTTCGGATGCAGACCGCGAGAGCGAACCGTTAGTTATTTGCTAATTGCTTATCTTCGCTGCCAAATACTCAGATTTCCTATATTTATCGATATATTGTCGATTATTTGTAATTACAAGTTCCCTGCTTTTCCGCCAAGCGGGAACGAGTTTAGGATAGTACCGTTCGATAGGTCGAGGTCATGAAAGAAGAACTCAGCGTTCTCATTAAGGCTCAATACCCACTAATATATCTGGTGACCTCTGAAGAGGAGCGGTCGGAGCAAGCAATCGCCCACATCGCCCAGTCCCTGAAACCCCAACGTCGCGTGTTCGTGTGGACGGTAACTAACGGCATCGTCGAGTACGGTCAGCCGCGTACCACTACCCAACACAATACCGTTTCTCCCGAGGCGGCGATCGAATGGGTGATTCGTCAGAAAGATCCCGGCATCTATATCCTTAAAGATTTACACCCCTTTGTCGATTCTCCTCCGGTGACGCGCTCTCTGCGAGATGCGATCGCCGCCTTCAAAGAGTCGCAAAAGAATATTATATTAATGTCTCCGGTGCAGCAGGTCCCCATCGAACTCGAAAAAGAGGTGGTGATGCTCGACTTCCCCTTACCGGATATGAAAGAATTAGATCGGGTGCTCAACCGGCAACTTCAGGACGGAAAAAACAAGCGTATCTCCACAGATGCTCGCGAAAAGCTGCTCAAAGCTGCTCTGGGTTTGACTCGCGACGAGGCGGAGAAAGTCTACCGCAAAGCCCAAGTGACGGCCAATCGCCTCACGGAAGAAGAAGTTGATGTCGTCCTCTCCGAAAAGAAGCAGCTCATTCGCCGCAACGGAATCTTAGAATATATCGAAGAGGATGAAACCCTCGATTCCGTGGGGGGCTTGGATTCGCTCAAGCGGTGGCTGCACCAACGTTCGAACGCCTTTACCGAACGAGCGCGGGAATACGGTTTGCCCCAACCCAAAGGAATGCTGATTCTCGGGGTTCCCGGATGCGGTAAGTCTTTGATTGCCAAAACCACCTCTCGCCTGTGGGGTCTGCCCCTATTGCGCCTGGATATGGGGCGCGTGTACGATGGTTCGATGGTGGGGCGATCGGAAGCCAACCTGCGCAACGCCCTGAAAACAGCCGAGTCTATCTCTCCGGTCATTCTCTTCATCGATGAGTTAGACAAGTCTTTTGCCGGGAGTTCGGGGTCTGCCGATTCCGATGGCGGTACGTCCAGCCGCATTTTCGGTTCTTTCCTCACCTGGATGCAAGAGAAAAACTCCCCCGTCTTCGTGATGGCGACGGCAAACCGCGTCGAACGCCTACCGGGAGAATTCCTGAGAAAAGGTCGTTTCGATGAAATCTTCTTCGTGGATTTGCCCAACCAGGAAGAACGCCAAGAAATTTTCCGCATTCACCTCTCCAAACGCCGTTCGGAAATCGATCGCTTCGATTTAGAACAACTCGCTAACGTTTCCGACGGGTTCTCCGGAGCAGAAATCGAACAAGCTGCGATCGCCGCAATGTACGAAGCTTTCGCCCAAGATCGAGAGTTCACGCAGCTTGACATTATTGCCGCGATTAAGTCTACCCTCCCGCTATCCAAAACGATGACCGAACAGGTCAGCGCTCTGCGGGACTGGGCCAGACAGCGAGCCAGACCGGCGGCAGCTTCCATGGCTGAATACCAGCAAATGGAATTCTAAAGGCTTTCTCTTGGCAGACTTTGCCGGGAGCAAAGGCTAGCATCCCAAGTGCTAGCAGTTTACACCAACAAACTCTTGAGGAGTTCAACCCCTCTAATACCAACCTCTCGTGCCATGAGACGTTAGTAATACGGGTTAAATCCTAAACCAAGAGTCCTCGCGACTTTCCGTCCGGGGTGTCACATCCAACACGTTGTCGTTCACTACAACTTCCCAATTAGGAGGAAATCCAAATGTCTCATTTTAGCACTCTCCGCACCAAAATCACCGATGCCGAAATCCTAAAATCCTCTTTGCGCGATTTGGGTATCTCCGTGAAAAATGATGCAGACGTGCGCGGCTACAATGGCCAGCGGGTTCGTTCTGATATCGTTGCCGTTCTCGAAGGCGACTACGATTTGGGTTGGTCTCGCAATGGAGACGGTTCCTTCGACCTGATCGCCGACCTGTGGGGCGTGGCGAAGAAGCACAACCAAACCGAGTTGATCAACTCGATCAACCAAAAGTACGCCGTTAATAAGACCTTGACCGAAATCCGTCGTCCGGGTCTGCAAAACGCCAACGTCAAACTGGTGGTGCAAAAGTAACGCCTGTGCGCGTTCCCAAGTGTTCGGGTTAACCTCTTCTAACTGTTGGTTAACCCGTTCTTTTCCCAACAAGGCGGTACGAACCGCCGAAAATTTTTTCCAAACTGATAGGCGCGATCGTTTCTCTGCAAAGGCGATCGCGCTTTTTCACGTTTTTCGAGGTCAACTGCTTTGATAACCACAAAGACACAAAGGGCGCAAAGTTAGAGGAAAAAGAAGACAAAGATGGTCGCGCCGTAGAACCCGCTAAAATATAACCCTAACCCCAAGACATGGTAAAACCATGACCGTTATATCCCCCGTAGAATTTCAAGACGAATTTGATGTAGTGGTGGTGGGGGCGGGACACGCTGGATGCGATGCTGCCCTAGCCACGGCCCGTCTGGGCTGCCGGACTTTGCTGCTGACGCTGAATCTCGATAAAATTGCGTGGCAACCCTGCAATCCGGCCGTCGGCGCGCCTGCCAAGTCGCAACTGGTACATGAAGTGGATGCCTTGGGGGGAGAAATTGGCAAGATGGCCGATCGCACCTACCTGCAAAAACGGGTGCTGAACGCCTCGCGGGGGCCGGCTGTTTGGGCGCTGCGGGCGCAGACGGATAAGCGGGAATACGCTGCGGTGATGAAGCACATCGTCGAGAACCAAGAAAACCTCTCCGTTCGCGAGGGGATGGTGACGGATTTGGTTCTGGGGAGTAACGAAGAAGTGGTGGGGGTAGAAACCTATTTCGGTGTAGCGTTTGGATGCAAAGCGGTTATTTTGACCACCGGGACGTTCCTCGGCGGCACGATTTGGGTGGGAAATAAATCCATGCAAGCGGGACGGGCGGGGGAATTCGCCGCCATCGGACTGACCCAAACCCTGCAACGCCTGGGCTTTGAAACCGATCGCCTCAAAACCGGAACCCCGGCGCGAGTGGATAAGCGATCGGTCGATTTTAGCATTCTCGAACCCCAACCCCCCGACGAAGAAGTGCGCTGGTTCAGTTTCGATCCCGAAGCCTGGGTGGAACGGGAACAGATGAACTGCCACCTCACCCGGACGACGGCCGCCACCCATCAAATTATTCGCGACAACCTCCATCTATCTCCGGTGTACGGCGGTTGGGTGGATGCCAAAGGCCCCCGCTACTGCCCCAGCATCGAAGATAAAATCGTCCGGTTTGCCGATAAGGAAAGCCACCAAATTTTCATCGAACCCGAAGGCCGCGATATTCCCGAACTCTACATCCAGGGGTTCTCCACCGGACTGCCGGAAACTCTGCAACTGCAAATGTTGCGCACCCTCCCCGGCTTGGAAAACTGCGTCATGCTGCGGCCGGCGTACGCGGTGGAATACGATTACCTGCCGGCAACTCAGTGTTACCCGACGCTGATGACTAAAAAGATTGAGGGGTTGTTCTGCGCGGGACAAATTAACGGGACGACGGGATACGAAGAAGCCGCCGCCCAGGGGTTCGTCGCCGGGGTGAACGCCGCCCGATTCGTTCGGGGGGAGGAAATGCTGGTGTTCCCCCGCGAACAGAGTTATATCGGCACGCTAATCGACGATTTGTGTACGAAGGAGTTGCGGGAACCTTATCGGATGCTGACGAGTCGATCGGAATATCGACTGGTGCTGCGTTCGGATAATGCCGATCGCCGCTTAACGCCCCTGGGACGGGAGATTGGGACGATCGACGATCGCCGCTGGCAGTTATTCCAAACCAAGCAAGCTAACATCGCGGCGGAGAAGGAACGGTTGCACTCGACGCGAATTAAGGAACGGGACGAGGTGGGGGTGCGGATTGTCGCCGATACCCAGCAGAAAATCAAAGGGTCGATTACCCTGGCGGAGTTGCTGCGCCGTCCCAAATTCCACTACGCCGATCTCGATGGCTACGGATTGGGGAATCCCGAGATTGGGTTAGCGGAACGGGAAGGGGCGGAAATCGACCTTAAATACTCCGGCTACCTGCAACGGCAGCAAAACCAGATCGATCGGGTTTCGCGGGAAGCCAATCGCCGACTCCCGGAGGATTTGGACTATCACAGCATCACGACTCTCTCGAAGGAGTCGCGAGAAAAACTCACCAAAATTCGACCCGCCACTATCGGACAGGCATCGCGCATCGGCGGCGTGAACCCGGCGGATATGAATGCGCTGCTGATTTATCTGGAGTTGCAGCATCGGCAAACCGTTGCCCGGTAG
>JAXHUC010000230.1:0-4969 GCA_034189805.1 Cyanobacteriota bacterium | reverse complement strand
CCCCAGTCTATTTCAGAGTGGGGCTATAAATTTTGGCAAGAATCAAAATCGTTTCTTTTGGGAGCGCTCGTCCCGATACACGTGCAAAAACCTCAGCCGCAGCAGTTTCCGCACCGCCTCCGGATGCCGTGCCAGTGTCGCCCGCCCCCACACCGGCACAGTTCGCAGTTGGCGAACCCCCATCGATGACATTCATCTTTCTCACTCTCTAAAACACCTTCACAGATTGACTCACTTCCTGGGGTTGTCCCCACAAAATCCGTTCGTGTTTGTAAATGGCCATGCCCGGTTTGGCCCCTTTGGGTTTGTAAACGTGTTTCGGTTCGGTATAAATGACGGGGGCGGCATCGCTTTGACTGGCGCGACTGTAATAGGCGGCGAGATTGGCGGTAAATTGCATATCCTTTTCGTCGGGAACCGCGCCGGGTTCTAAGCGTAATAAAACGTGACTGCCGGGAATTTCTTGAGTGTGGAACCACAAGTCGTAATCGTTGGCGACGCGAAAGGTGAGGCGATCGTTTTGTTGGTTGTTGCGACCGACGAGAACTTCAAAACCGCTGGGGGTTCGATAGCGATAAAAGTGACTTTTGTTGGCATCGGCATTACTGCGACTGCGGTACTGGGGAACGGGTAAATATTCTTGTTCGATGAGTTCGTCGCGAATTTCTTCGAGGGCGAGGAGATCGGCGGGAGATTGGTAAGCCCGATCGCGATCGAGGGATAATTCTACCTGTTCTAAATAGGAGATTTCGCTATTAACTTTTGCGAGTAACGGCTCGACAGCAAGGCGAGCGCGTTTGAGTTTTTGATGTTTTTTATACAATGCCTGAGCGTTTTGAACGGCATTTTTCTCGGGATTGAGGGGAATTTTTACCGGTTCTCCCGTTTCAAAATCGTCTAAAAGAATCTTCTTCATTCCCGGCTGCCATTGATGCAGGTAAGCCATCAATAAATCCGCTTGCTGCCGAAAAGAATCTGCTTCGTCCGATTGTTGCAATCGCTCTTCAAATGTCTTTTGCTTGACTCGCAATTTTGCCAGCAGGTTTTTCAGTTTTTGGGAGAGTTGGTGGCGCAGTTGCTTGAATTCTTGGCAGTTGAGTTCTTCTGTATAATACTCATCGAGTAAAACTTGGACGGTATCAGCCGATCGCTCCACATTCCATCCGAGTACCGTATATCCCCCATCCGTCCAACCGGGCTGAAATTCCTCAGTTTTCAACGTTTTGAGCCATTCGAGCCATTTTTGAAACAACTGCTGCCATTCGGTTGGGGTTAAGGTGTCGGTGGTGCGATCGGGATCTAAGCCGATCGATCGCACCATCGAGATAACCAGCGCCGAACTCAATCCCCGATAGCTTTTCACTAAATTGCGGCGTAGGGAACCCGGAACTAAACTGACTCGTTCTTGCCAGTGGGATTGGGATTCTTCCAAACTGGGTATGGGATCGGTAAGTGCCGGGGGAACTTCGTAGGTATCTCCGGTGAGGATGGGACGCACGCGGGATTTCTCAGCGCTGACTTGGTGTGCCGCAGTAACGATCGCATTCTCGGCGTTGGTGAGAATGGCGTTGCTGTAGTTGCCCATAATTTCCGCGTACAGGTGCCAGAGAATCGGATCTCCCGGACGGCGAGCGAACTGGAAGTCCAAAACCCGCTCCCAAGGGGCGATCGCCTCGATGGCAACCAATGCCAAACCTTTGAGTTGGTGGCGCAGTTGGTCGCTGAATGTAAACGTATCCGGTGCTTTGGGGGGTGCAGTGCCGATGCCAACTCGGGCGGCTTGGGGATGCCAAGAGAGGGTCAGCCATCCGCGACGGTTGAGAGTTCGCAGGGCAAAGTAAAGATGGGTGCGATCGCGCTGGAAAATTTGCTCGACTCTCGCGGGTAGCCAACGATCGCATAACTCGGAACGCGCGGCGGTGAGGGTGGTGAAGTCAACGGGTTGCATAGTGGTCTCGGTGGGGAGGGAACGGTGAGGAGGTTTAGATTCCGGTGAAATGGGGCTGGGGAGGCAGGGGGAGCAGGGGAAGAAATGGGGGAAAGGGGAGAAATGAAACGGGGGAATTGGGTATCGTTCGAGAACTCAGCGTTTGTTGCCTCCCGAAGCTCCCGAAGCTTCCGAAGCCTCCGAGAGCTACCCTGCTCGCTAATACTCCCGGCGATCGATATGACTGCGGTGGGGATTTCACCCCCGGAAATTGCCACTGCTTCGGAACCAGGGCGGGCGTTAAGATAAAAACTGACGTTAAATTTACATCATTATATGGGTCGAAAGTTTGTTAGTGCGATCGAACCCGTTTTAAAATCCCTGGTTTTATTCGGTTTGGTCGTTGTCCTCTTTTTCAGTCAAGCGGATGGCGCGTTGGCCGCCCGCAGTGGAGGACGGATTGGCGGCGGGTCTTTTCGCGCTCCCAGTCGCAGCTACGGCGCACCGAGTCGCACCTATTCCGCACCCGCACGGGGGGGATACGGCTACGGTGGCGGTGGATTCGGCTTTCCGTTCCTGTTGCCGTTTTTCGGCTTCGGCGGCGGATTTGGCGGATTGTTTAGCATCCTGATTTTCTTTGCGATCGCCAATTTCTTGGTGAATAGCTTCCGCAGTGTGAGCGATCGTGCCGAACGAGAAGAGTATACCAACCCGACGGTTTCCGTCAGCCGGGTCCAGGTAGGGTTGCTCGCCGAGGCGCGGAGTTTGCAAACAGAGTTGGATAAATTGGCCACCGTTGCCGATACGGGAACAGCTAGTGGTCGCGCTCAGGTGCTGCAAGAGTCTACCCTTGCCCTCCTGCGCCATCCGGAGTATTTTGCTTACGCCACGGCCGAATCCCAGCAGGCTCGCTTGGAGAGTGCCGAGGCGAAGTTCAATCAATGGTCGATCGCCGAACGCAGCAAGTTCGCCGACGAAACCCTCTCCAACTACAACGCGCAACTCAAGGGAAATAGTCCTGCGGCGCTGCCGGGTGAAACCGAAACTTCTGGGGAAATCGTTCCCTCTGCCGATGCACCGGGCGAATACATCGTCGTGACGATCGTTGCTGGGGTGCAAGGTAAAGTAGAGTTGCCGAAAATTAACAGTGCCGAGGAATTGTCGTCTGCATTGCGCCTACTCGGTGGCGTGTCGAGCGATCGACTTTTAGCCGTCGAAGTGCTGTGGACACCGCAGGCCGAAGGCGATACCCTCACCACAGACGATCTGGTGGAAGCTTATCCGGATTTAACACTGGTCTGAATTTCTGCTAGAGACCACATTTCATTCGCGCCTACTCAATGACAGGCGCGATTTTTGTGGGTAGAAGGGAATTAGAAATTAAAAATGCGTCTTGAAAAGTTGAACGGGACGGAAACCGACACCGCTCACTTTTCGCAAAATGCAAAATGGGGAATGGAGAGCAGTGGGAGAATCGGGAGAATGAATGCAAGATACACAATTCTTCCTTGTCCCCTTATCTCGCCCTATCCGCGTCCCCTCATCTACTCCAACTTGCCAATGCGCTTTCACCCCACCTCAACAATCGCCTTTCTCCTGCTTCTGCTGACCGGTTGCACCGAACCTCCCGATCGCGATCGCCTTCCCCAGGCGAATGCCGCCATTCCGGCAACTGACGAACGTCGAGGGGATGCCATCCAAGAAACGGCTTTTGCCGCGCGCAGTTTAGCGGTTCGGGAACAACTCGCCAGCCAAGATTTAGCAGAACTCGATAGCTGGTGGCGGCGAGAAAATATCGGCGATCCTCATAAATACCTCCTGCCTGCAATTTTGGCGCAACTGAGCCTTGATGGTGATGATGAAAAAGAGCGCGATCGCATTTGGGATTACTGGCTGCAACTCGAACGAGAACGCCCGGATTTATATCACTTCCGCAGTTTGTTCGATACCCGCATTTTCTTTCTTTTCCGCGACGAACTGCCCCCGGAAGTGGAAGCGGCCTACCGAACTATGCTGGCAGTTCCCCGCGCTGACGAGTGGAATGAGGGCGGTACGGAAAATCACATCTCCCAGCAATTTCTCTCGGGATTGACATTGATGGATGGTAGTGGCTTTCCCGTGGCGTACCCGCACCAACGCGCCACCCACGAAGCCTGGTTGCGGGCGGAACTCAACAAGTTTCTCACCATCGGACAGGGGGAGTTCCACTCCTCAACCTACTACGGCTACACTATCGGCAGCTTGCTGAATCTCTACGACTTTGCCGAAACTCCCCACCTGCGGCAACTTGCCGGAGGAATGCTCGACTGGCTGGCGGCGAATACCGCCTTGCGCCAAAGCTGGGGAACCACGGGTGGGGCGGAAAGTCGCGGTTTCGATCGCGGCACTTGGGAAACGGGATTGAGCGCGGTGGCGTGGATCTGGTGGGGGGATGAAGATCCCGAGGAAATTACCCGAGTTGCCGAACGGATGCCGAAGAATGCCGCCCGGTTAGCCCTGCTGGCGGGGTTGAGCGGCTATCGCCCCCCACAGCAGTTGCGATCGCTCGCCCGCAAGGAAGTCCCCCTGCCGTTTCTCGCCCAGGGAAGCCATCCAGTCTATTACGGTTACCGCGAGGGCAATCAGTTTTGGGAAACTTTTTACGCGACAGAAGACTATACCGTGGGGACGCTGTTGGATGCCTCGCGATCGTATCAAGTCCAAGGCACGATTCGCGCCCAACACGCAACCTATAAATTGGTGGTGCGCGATCGCGATGGCATGGAAAACGGGCAGCAAAATGCCGTTATCAGTTTGGCAGGAACCTACCACAGCCCGATGGCAACGGGCCGCAGTCCGGGCGATCGCTACTTGCAAGGGCGCAGCGCGACGATTTTGCAACTGATTCTCAATTCTCAAGATATCGCTGCTGGCGTACCAGCGCGATCGCATTTAGTCCTCCCCCAACGCTACGGCGAACCCCAGCGTCACGGGGATTGGTATTTCTGGCAAATCGAAAATACCTGGCTGTGCGCTCGTCCTTGGGGGGATAGTATCGAGTTG
>JAXHUC010000023.1:0-61035 GCA_034189805.1 Cyanobacteriota bacterium | reverse complement strand
CGCGATGAAATGTTGGGCGATCTGGCGCAGCGTGGCTTCGGTGTCTTGGGTGGGATCTTCGATCTTGAAAATGCGATCGGCATGTTGGCTGCATTCAAGTTCGACAAACGCTCGAAATAGGGTTTGCTTATTGGGAAAATAGTTGTACAGCGTCCCCTTGGAAACGCCCGATCGCCGCACGATCTCGTCGGTACTCGTCCCTTCGTAGCCGAGTTCGAGAAATGCCGCCCGAGCGCCTTCTAAAATTTGACGGGCTTTAGGACTGCTAATATCCACTGTCACATTCGCATTCATTTATCTATATCGAACCGTTCGGTCATATTGACAAAGCCTTTGGATCGATGGTATCACAGAACAAGATGACCGAACGGTTCGGTTTAATTATCTTAAAATCAGTCCCTTAAATCTGCATCGAAAATTGGTTTATAGCAATTTTCGTTTAGGTTGACCCCACCGGGTGAGGGCGGGTTTTGAAACTAGATCGCAGTGAGGGCAACATTTTCTGCTAAACCCGCCCCTACAACTGTCTGGGTTCTATATTTGTGAAAATTGGTTTAAATTCATCCTTCAATTCCGATACTCCTCATGACTTCCAACATCCTCCCCCCTCAAGAATCTCTGCCAGATGCCCCCCCGCCCAAGAAAAGTCGCAAGGGGCGAAGTCGGTATTGGAAACTCGGATTAATCGCCGGTTCTGCCGGACTCCTCTTACTTGCGGGGATTGTCACGCTCCAACAGCGATCGGGAACATCGACTTCCGAACCCACCCAAGAAAGCCGTTCTCGGATTTTGCCCGTCGATACCTTACGGGTTGAGTTTGCCGAAGGTTACGAAGTCGATCGAACCTATACCGGGGAAATTGCCGCCTTGCGATCGAGCGAACTGGGTTTCGAGCGAGGCGGTCAGTTAGTTGAAGTCCTCGTGCGCGAAGGGGATTCGGTTTTTGCCGGACAACCCTTAGCCGTGTTGGATACGAGCAACCTGGAAACCCAGCAACAGCAGCAAGTTGCCGAAAAAGCCCGAGCCGAAGCTCTACTGCGGGAATTGCAAGCGGGACCCAGACAAGAAGATATCGCCAGCCAGCAAGCGGTTTTAGACCAAGAAATCGCCCGGTTGCAAGAACTCGAAGCTGGGCCGCGCGTGGAAACCATCAATACCGCTCGCGCCGACCTGAAAAATGTGGAAGAACGGTTGCAACTGGCGAAACTGCAAGCTCGACGACGGGAACAGCTATACCGAGATGGAGCCGTCTCGCGGGAGCAGTTCGACGAAGCGGCAACCAACGCCAGCGCCCTCCAAGCCGAATCGACAGCCGCGCGGGAACAACTCGACGAACTCGAATCGGGCACTCGCATCGAGCAAATTAACGCCCAAGCCGCGCGAGTGGAAGCCGTTCGCAGCGACCTGCAAGAATTACTCAACGGGACTCGAATCGAGCAAATCGACGCTCAGGCAGCAGTGGTGCGGCAAATCGAGGCCCAAATTGCCGATTTAGATGTGACGATCGCCAAAAGTACCCTCACCGCACCCTTTGACGGCATCGTGGCCACCCGGAATTTGGATGAAGGAACCGTCGTCAACTCCGGTCAGTCCGTCCTGCACCTGATTGAAGATGTCGCCCCCGAAGCCCGAATCGGCATTCCCGCAAGCCAAGTGGAAACCCTCGAAGTCGGTGGGACTCAACGAGTGAAATTGGACTCGGGAACCTACGATGCCACCATCTCCTCCATCTTGCCGGAAATCGATCCGGCCACCCGCACCCAAACCATCGTGTTGAGACTCGATCGCGCCGCTATTTCCCGCGTCAACCCAGGTCAAACCGTCCGCTTGGACTTGGTCGAAAAAATTTCCTCCCCCGGCTACTGGCTGCCCCCAGAAGCCCTGAGTCAGGGGATTCGCGGGTTGTGGACTTGCTACGTCCTCGTTCCCAAAGAAGACGCAGCCGAGCCAGGTGTCTACCAACTCGAACAGCAATCCGTGGAAATTATCCATCAAGAGAGCGATCGAGTTTTAGTCCGGGGAACCCTGCAACCGGGCGATCGCATCGTCGCTAGCGGCATTCACCGCCTCGTCCCCGGTCAGGAGGTGCGGCCGGTGGAGTGAGGGATTTTGAGGACGCGGAGACGCGGAGAGAAGAGGGACAAGGGAGAATTGTTCATTCACCGTTCCCCATTTTGCATTTTGCATTTTGCATTTTTAATTCTCTCCCCAGCCTCCCCTGCCCCAAAACGATCGACTTTAAACAAAACGAGTTAACACCATGGTTCGTCCGTTTTTTACCAATATTCGATTGCTGATTTTAACGGTGGTGATGATTCTGGCTTGGGGGATTTCCTCGTTCCAGGCATTGCCCCGACAGGAAGATCCTACTTTAGTGGCTCGCACGGCGGTGGTGAAAACTGCGTTTCCCGGTGCAAGTGCAGAGCGGGTGGAAGCGCTGGTGACGGAGGTTTTGGAATCGGAACTTTCGGAGATCGAAGAAATCGATACTCTCTCCTCCAATTCGCGAGTGGGCTTTTCCACAGTAACCGTCGAACTAGTGGATGCGGTCAAAAATGCCCAGCCGATTTGGTCGAAAGTGCGCGATGAAATCGACGATGCGGCGGCTCTATTTCCCCCCGGAACCAGCGAACCGGAACTAGATGAGGCCGAAGTGAAAGCTTACAGCGTCATTGCCGCTTTGACCTGGAATCTCCCCGATGACCCCAATTATGCCGTTCTCAGGCGCTATGCCGAAGAACTCGCCGTGCTGATGCGGGGGATAAATGGCACTGAAGAAGTGGAAATCTTCGGCGCGCCCGATGAAGAAATCGTGGTGGAAGTGAATGCCCCGGATTTAGTTGCCGTGGGACTTTCGCCGCAACAACTCGCCGATCGCATCAACCTCAGCGATGCCAAGGTGACGGCCGGTCAGTTTCGGGGAACCGATCGCAGTTTGGCCATTGAAGTCCAAAGCGAACTCGAAACCCTCGAACAGATTCGCCGCATTCCCATCCAAAGCGACACCGGACAGTTTACCCGGATTAGCGATATCGCTCGGGTCAGTCGGGGGATTCGTCAGCCGCCGACGGATTTAGCCGCGATTGGCGGCAAGCCGGCTGTTGGGCTGGGGGTTTTGATGGAGTCGGGTCTGCGAATCGATATCTGGACGAGGGGGGTGCGCGAAGAACTCGATGGGTTTCGCGATCGCCTTCCCCGAGGTATCAGTTTAGATCTGATCTTCGACCAAAGCGGTTACGTCGAAGAGCGCATTAGCGCTTTGCTGGGCAATCTCCTGTTTGGTGCGGGACTGGTGGTGGTCGTTGCCCTGGTGGGGATGGGTTGGCGATCGGCCTTGGTGGTGGGTGCGGCTTTGCCTCTGACCATTCTGGCAGTTTTTGGTTGGATGACCGTGACGGGGGTTCCCATTCATCAAATGTCGGTCACCGGACTGATTATTGCCTTGGGACTTTTAATTGACAACGCCGTGGTGGTGGTCGATGAGATTCAAGTGGAGATGCGCCACGGCGAAGCACCCCTCCATGCAGTGGTGAAAACGGTGGATTACCTGAAAGTGCCGCTTTTTGCCTCCACCCTAACGACGGTACTGACCTTTTTGCCCATCTACTTATTACCCGGTCCGGCTGGAGAATTTGTCGGTTCGATCGCCCTGGGAGTGATTTTGTCGCTGATTACCTCTTTTGCCCTGTCTCTGACGGTGATTGCCGCACTGGCCGGACGGATGCTCGGGGATACTCACAGCAAAGCCGCCGAACTATACGGTCAGAACGAGTCTGACGATGAATTGCCATCCAAGCCGACACAACCTCGGGGTATCCTGCCATCAATTCAACGATTTTTGCTCAAACCTGGCGCGTGGTGGAATGACGGTTTCTCTTCACCTCGCTTGGGACGCATTTATCGGTGGAGTATCGAACGGATGACGGCACGACCGCTATTGGGAATTGCCCTAACCATGCTGATTCCCTTAATCGGCTTTATCATGGCAAGTACTTTAGACGAGCAATTTTTTCCCCTCGTCGAGCGAGATCAGTTTCAGATTCAGGTAGAGTTTGCCTCGCCCACGGCGATCGCCCAGACCGAGCAGAAGATACTCCAAGCTCGCGAGTTGATTTTACAGCATCCCAACGTTCGAGACGTACACTGGTTCGTGGGGGAGAGCGCCCCCAAGTTTTACTACAATTTGACGGGAGCGCGGGAAAATCAAGCCCAATATGCCGAAGCCCTAGTGCAGCTCGATTCCGGTCGGGGGGGACAATCTCTCATTCGCCAGTTGCAAGAGGAACTCGATCGCGCCTTCCCCGAGGCCCGAGTCTTAGTCAACCAGCTCCAGCAAGGGCCGCCCTATGACGCTCCGGTAGAAATGCGGATCTACGGCCCGAACCTCGACGAGTTGCGGCGAATCGGGATGGAGGTACGAGAGATTTTGACCGAGATTCCCGATGTCATCCACGCGCTAGACGATTTAACGGAAGTTCAGCCAAAAATCGGACTGTATGTCGATGAAGAGCAAGCGCAGCAAGCCGGTTTCGATAATACGGCGATCGCCCGCCAGTTAGATGCTTACCTCGAAGGTGTCGTTGGTGGCTCGATCCTTGAATCCACCGAAAACCTGCCGGTGCGGGTACGACTGACCAATACCGATCGCGCCGACCTCGATCGGATTGCCTCCCTGGATTTGCGACCCGATGGCGCGACCGATCGCAATTTTCGCCCCACCTCCGCCTTGGGCGAACTCAGCTTGGAATCGGAATTAGCCGTGGTGGCGCGCCGCAACGAACAGCGGGTGAATACGGTGCAGGCATTTATTACCGCAGGGGTCTTACCTTCCAATATCCTCGCCGAACTGAAGACCCAACTCGCCGATCGTAATTTCCAACTGCCGCCAGGGTATTGGTACGAGTTTGGGGGAGAGGATGCCGAACGCAATGATGCCGTAGGCAATCTCCTCCTGTTCGTACCGCTGCTGGTGCTGGTGATGCTCACGGCGTTGGTGCTTTCCCTCGGTTCGTTTCGCCAAGCGGGGATCGTTGCGGCGGTTGCTGTTGCTTCGGTCGGGATGGCGCAGTTTGCCCTCTGGGCGTTTGGTTCGGTGATGGGCTTTATGGCGATCGTCGGGAGTATGGGTCTGGTGGGGATTGCCATTAACGGCGCGATTATCGTCCTCTCGGCATTTAATGAAGATGCCGAAGCCAGTCAAGGCGATCGCCGCGCCGTGATTCAAGTGACCCTCAAAGCCACCCGCCACGTCCTGACGACAACCATTACCACCATTGTCGGATTTATTCCTCTGGTTGCCAGTGGCGATCCGTTCTGGATGCCCCTAGCCATTGGAATTGCCGGGGGGGTTGGCGGTTCCCCCATTTTGGCACTGTACTTTACCCCAGCCGCCTATCTACTCCTAACTCGGCGCAAACCCAAATCGAAAGGCGATCGTCCCGTTACGGTAGAAGAGCATCCATCGGAACCGATTCTCTTGTCTGAAGGCTAATTGCAACGAGCGCTTTAGAGGCTTCGGAGGCTTGGGGAGAGAATTAAAAATTAAAAATAGGGAACGGGGAATGGTGAACGAGAAACGGTGAATAAACAATAAACCCTTATCCTCCTCATCTCCCTCATCTCCCCCAGCTTCCCCCTTTCTCTAAAGCCCCTGTTTCCACCTAGAGTTAAAAAAGATCGCCATTTTCTTCGTCATGAAATACTGGTTGTATCCCATTCATCCCATCATCATGTGGGTCTTATTCGTTCTCGTCCTCTACGCTTTTTACTTGGGCGTGCAAGTTCGCCGCACCCGCACTGCAACGGGGGAAACCAAACAAGTACTCAGTCGAGAGCGATTCGATCGCGCGCACCATCGACTTGCTTCCGTGCTGCTGGCGGGAATGACCCTCTCGACGTTAGTTGGGATGGGGGTTGACTATCTCAATACCGGTCAACTATTTATCGGGCCGCACCTGATACCCGGTGCGATCGCTATTTCCTTGATGGCAACGACAGCCGCCCTCGCCCCTTGGATGCAACAAGGCAAAAGTTGGGCGCGCAACCTTCACCTGGGACTGGGAATGGCGATCGCCAGTGTGTTTAGCTGGCAAGTTTTCTCAGGCTTCTACGTCATTTGGGAAATTATCACCGGGCAGGCGTAGCTTGCTCGAAATTATCCAAAACTTCCCAAAAACTTCAATATTCCGGACTGGCATCCTGTCTCCGTGCAAGATACGAATAGTGGCATTGTCGTCGGGGAATTATTCTCTAAATTTTTCTCTGACGACATTTCTACGGGAATAACGGTTATGGCTTGTCAAGGAGAAGTCTTCAATAATGCAATTTCCGCTCTGGCAATATCTCAAACAACCTTTATTTGAGGTTGAGCATCCGGTTATTCTCAATCCCGTTCGGTACTGGCAAGCTTATAAAGTTATCTATCTCAAGCGTTGTATCGAGAATGCTTTTTTAGAGCAATGCTGGCATTGCAATTATCGGAATTTCGTCGAGAAATATCATTATTTGCTCGATCGCAATTACCTCGAAGAGGACGATTTGGCATTACTCGAAGCCTGTTGGCTGCGAAATCCTCAGTATCGGGGTCGATCTCGCTATCGCCATCGCCATTTTTTTGAAGAAAATCGCTAACTAACGTCAGGCGCGAGATCGGACAGTTTCCGGTGAAGGTGGGGAACGGGGAACGGGGAATGGGAGAATTTCCCTTTTCTCATCTCCACCAGACCTGATTTTCTCCGAGTTGTACCGTCGATTCTGACATCTAAACTGACACGATCTCCTTCTTCCCTTTAACTTATGACTGAATCAGTCCCCATCCCAATAGCAAGCCGCTGACAAAATGCAACCGAACGGCGATAAACTTGCAATTACTCACTAGGTTGGGTTTATCGTGGTTCGCGCCCACGTGACGGCACAGGTGAATAGCGAAGGGTAAGCTGGCAAACGTCAGCAGCGTCGGGACGGGTAAGATTCCGAATGCCACGGATGCGGCGATCGCCACGAAGGGAATTCCCGTTAACCAGGGTAGCAGTCTCGCCCCATTTGCGGTTCCCATGCGGACGATAGGCGATCGCTTTCCAGCAGCTAAGTCATCTTCGACTTGATGAAAATGAGAGCAGAATAAGATTAAACTCGTGGTGATGCCGATGAAAACAGACGCGACAACTAGCGGCAACAAACCCGATGCACCCACTGCCGTCCAAGATTGAGTTTGACTGTAGTAAGCTGCCGCCACTGCGAAAGGTCCGAAGGCGAAAAAGCAGATGATTTCGCCCAAGCCGAGATATCCCAAGCGAAAAGGCGGTCCTTGATAGGTATAGCCGAGGGCGCAACAGACAATGACGATCGCCACGACAGTTGGGTCTTGCTGCCACCAGGAAATCATCAGAATTCCCAGAATTCCCAATCCTAAAAGAACGTTTGCCAAACCAAAAATTAACGATTTATTTCCGGTTAAATTGACGATCGAATGGGCTTTATTTTTATCGATTCCCGTTTCCGAATCGAAGACATCATTGCTCAAATTCAACCACGCTAAAATGGCAATTGCCGAGCTTAAAAAAGTTAAGAATATTCCCCGATCGAAGCGTTCGGTTTGAGCGATCGCCATCGCCGTTCCCACCCAAATTGGCATAACCGCCACACTGTACATCGGTGGCTTAATCGCTGCCATCCATAACTTAACAGGACTTGTCGATACCTCTACAGTTGTCATTTGTGCTTCATTCATTCACCTAACCCCGACCTAATTACTCTAAAATCGATCGATAGGGTTTGCCATCCGATCGATCGTGCAAACTCACTCGATTTAAAATTGCGATCGGGGATATTATCGATCCCACAGACGGGTTTGAGTTTTTCCCAATTTAGACTCACTCTAGACCATCTCGATCGAGTTTACCCGAAATGGGTCGCCCCCGGAAGCCTCTGGCATGAATTGCCTGCGATCGAGTGTGAGAACTGGCGATCGAGTTATCGAACCTTTCTCGTTATTTTTCTTTAAAATACCAACTCTCAATAGTCAAGAAAACTTATCATATTTTAAGATTTCTGTTTTTCATGCCAATCACACCCGAGCGAACGAATTTTTTTCAAGATTGCCAGGAACTCCAACAGTTTCTCGTCCATTGTCAGGAAATTTCCCGACGAAAAAAGCGGTCTCAATTTGTCAGTATTTCTTGGGAAGTTGACCGTCTCGATCCTCTCGTAATTTACCAAAAGCTCCAGCGCCAAAAACAACTTCAGTTTTATATTGAAAATCCCGAACGCGCCACGGCGATCGCCGCCCTAGACTCAGTTACCCATCGTTATATTGACAGTTCGGAACGGTTCGAGAGCGCGCGAGAATTTATTGAAGACTGTTGGCAAGATCTCATTACAATTGGCAATCTCGATCGACCTTTTAGCGGTCCTCATTTTTTTTGCAGTCTGACTTTTTTCGATCGGGCGAACGATCCGGATGCTCCGTTTGCTCCAGCCACCATTTTTTTACCTCGCTGGCAAATTTCGAGTGACGATCGCCGCTCGACGATCGTCACCAACCTAGCCGTTCGCCAACAGACCCAAACTCAATGGGTTGCCCGACAAATTTGGCATCAACTGCAAAGAATTCAGGCGATCGATGGCGGGATCTCGCAACCGAATCTTCCCAAAAACCATCAATGGGATTTGCGAGACTTACCCTCGTTTCAAACCTCGGTCAGTTCGGCATTAGAATCGATCGACGGCGATCGATTCCAAAAAATCGTTCTTTCCCACGCCATCGATATTACCGCCTCCTCTCCCTTCGAGATCGTTCCCTCTCTAGCGCGATTGCGCCAGCAGTATCGAGACTGCTATATTTTTTCCACCAGCAACGGTCGGGGAACCCACTTCATCGGCGCGAGTCCCGAACGCTCGATCGAAATTCGCGATCGCCAACTGACCACCGATGCCCTCGCCGGATCGGCCCCGCGCGGAACCACCCCCACCGAAGATGCCACTTTTGCCAACCAACTGCTTTCGAGTCCCAAAGAACAGCACGAGCATCAAGTCGTTCTCGACTTTACCCTACGCAACTTAAGAGAGTTAGGTTTGCAACCCGAACCCGTAGCCCCGATGCGCCTGCTGCAACTCTCCAACATTCAGCATTTGTGGACTCCCATTCGGGCGACGGTTCCCCCAAACATTCATCCCCTGCAAATTGTCGCCCGCCTGCATCCCACCCCAGCCGTTGCCGGTGCGCCGCGAACCATTGCTTGCGAAGAGATTCGCCGATACGAAACCTTCGATCGCGCCTTGTATGCCGCCCCCCTCGGTTGGATCGATCGTCGTGGTAATAGCGAGTTCGTCGTCGGGATTCGATCGGCTCTTATCGAAGGATGCCGAGCCAGACTCTACGCTGGGGCGGGAATTGTCGCGGGTTCCGACCCCAAAAAAGAACTCGCAGAAATTCAATTAAAATTTCAAGCCTTGCTCAAAACTTTAGTGGGATAATACCCATTGGCAGAGCCGTTATTCTCCTACCCATCAATGTCTCAACCTTCTTCTATTAATCCTTGGAATTACAAACCCTGGTGGTGTCAGCCTTGGTCGATTCTCCTGACGGGAATTAGTCTTATCGGGGGGAGTTGGTTGCTCTTGCATCGAGTTTGGGTAACAGTACTCGTTGCCATTCCTATTTTGGCGTGGATGGGATTTTTTTTGTTAGTTTGGCCGCCATTAATGGCTGACTATATCGCTTCGCAAGAAACTGAGGATCGCCTCAAATCTCAATAAAATTGGATGAGATCGAACGAGGTTCGCCCAGATAAATATCGTAGAGATAAATATCGTAATCGGATAAGCTCAAACCGATATTCCACTCGTTTTTCTAGGCGATCGAGTGCGGGTTCGATCGCATAAATTTACCAAGTTCGACCGAAAGAACGAGCACGCAACCTCTATAATATGCTCAATCGAACTGGGTGCGCGGAAAATATTATGAAACCTATTAAAACGGTGTTTGACGACTTCAAGACTGGGTGGAAGTTATATAAACTATCTCAGCGACACGGCTATTTACAAGAAACAGGTTGGTTGAAGTCTTTAAAAAGTGGATGGCCCGTTGACTGGGAAGATAACCCGCTGCCTTGGTTTTCCTATTCGGCGATCGATTTTCTGAGCCAGAGAATTAAAAAAGAATTCACTGTCTTTGAGTTTGGGAGCGGAAACTCGACTGTCTGGTGGTCAAACAAATGTCGAGAGGTTGATTCGTGCGAACACGATCGCAATTGGTACGATAAAGTTAAACCGCTCGTTCCCTCTAATGTCAATTTAAGACATGTCGAGTTAGGTAGCGGTCTCTATTCCGAATCGGCAATTAAAACTGGAAAAAAATTTGATATTCTGGTGATCGACGGTCGAGAAAGAAACGAATGTTGTCGGAAGTCGGTTGAGTCTCTCTTGCCAAATGGAGTCATCATTTTCGATGATAGTCAAAGACCGAACTACCGAGAAGGATGTCAGTTTTTAGAAGCACAATTTAAACGGCTTGACTTTATTGGATTGGGTCCAGTAACCGATCGCTGTCAAAGTACGTCTGTTTTTTATCGAGAGAATAATTGCTTGAAACTATAGCAATTCTAAATCATAATTCTCAATCGCAATTCTATCGGGAACGAGATCGAAACTTGTATTGTGGATGACTATTGCGGATGACTTCCAAACCCGATAAATTACGATCGCATCAATCCATTTGCGACTCGCGTTTTTCGGCTTCTAACCTGGAATCGAATTTGAGCGAAGGGACCGTGGTAAAGTAAACTTCGGTCACTTCTCCGAGGATATCGCGGCGATCGCTGCCAGCATTCACGAAAATCTCCGAAGCCTCGATCTCGCGCAAGTTTGCCGGAGTTGAAAGATAAGCTTCGTCATTAATATTTATTTTCTTGGGGGCGATTTCCTCGAGAGTTTCGATTGCCATCACAGTGACATCATTATTGCGATGGCACAATCTTCCAAAAGCTAAACCCGTAGCATTCGCCGGAACGTCCAGTCGGTAAAAATAGTCGGGTCTGAGCCATTCGGACAAACTATATCGATCGCCACCTTTGCCGAGATATTCAATTGCCGAAGAGGGTAACTTCGACCAAGTTTGCGAAGATAAAGCCTTGGGAATTACGAGGATATCAATTTTGCGATCGCCCTGGATTATCACCTCCCTCAGTATCGTTCCCTGGCGCAGTGCCGCGCCGCTCGGCCCGTAACCATCGACTTCCACTTCATCGAGAGGCGTAGCGCGATCGCAAAATTGGGCGCGACGGACATACCGCCACCGGAAGCTCGAAAAACCCACAATTCCCAGAACGATCGCCCCAAATGCGATCGCTGCGGATATTTTCACCAAAGGGATAGATTTCAAGAGTTTCATCGCAGACCGATAACGCTTTCTTCCCTTCCGTTATAGCCAAGAGCGATCGACTGAATACACGCTCGACACGAGATTCCCCGTTCCCCTTAGCGAATGCCGTAAGTTACCAAAACCCCAAGTTCGAGTTGCACCTCGGGACGCGCCTCATCTCCAGATTCCATATCCTGCGAGGGATAGCAAGACGTAGAAACGGGAGCGTAGCTGTGAATTTCCACTGCTGCGAGTACGTCCATCACCATTACATCGAGAGCAACGGCCATCGCATCGATCCGACGGCGCGCATCTTCGATCGCCGACACCCTCGCTTCGTTTTCGAGTGCGGTAATATCTTCGACGGAGCAGAAATCGTTAGAGTCGCTGTAGAACAGCGTCCCATCATCAAAATTGATGGCTTCGGCAATTTGAACGATCCGTTCGATTTCCCCTTGCGTCGGTTCGGCGATCGTCACCACCACCGTTGCTCGATTCGTACCGTAGTAATAGGGACCCCCACTGAGTTCGATTTCTACAGCCTCTTCGGGAATTCCCGCAGCGACTAGAGTATCGACCACCCGTTGCATTTCGGCACGGGCGATCGGTTCGGTGGGCGAGAGGCTGCCATCGTCGAGGTAGGTTTCGGGACGATTGAAATACAGGCTAATTTCGGCACTGTCGGCTGTCGCACTCGCCATCCCGCGACCGTACGTGGTCATCATCCGTCGATCGCCAGTAAAAAGTTGGGCGAGTTCGGATTTGCTCTCTTGGATGGTTTCAGCCGTTGCCGGACTGGCAAAACTCACTCCAGTGGCGATCGCCGTCGAGGCTACCGTTGCCACCCACAAATTCGTCCATCGAATCGCCGTTTGAATTCCTTTCATTTCAAGCACTCCTCACACATACGCGACTGCGCGCGTTAATTATATAGGATATTGTTGAATTTGAGCTGGGGGAGAATGAATGCAAAATTAAAAATTAAAAATTAAAAATGCGCGCATTTTCCTTGTCTCCCTCATCTCCCTCATCTCCCCTTCCCCGCAATCACTGCATCACCATTTCCATCAAAATCTTCTGAGAAGAGCGCGTGGAACTTTCATCTTCAGGACGGCGTTGGATGTAGCTTCCATCCGGTTGCAATTCCCAAGCATGGCGATTATCCGAGAGCATCACCCCCAGAATTTCTTGTAAGTCCATCGCCAGTTCCGGACTTTCGATCGGGGCGATCGCTTCGACGCGGCGATTGAGATTTCGCGGCATCCAGTCGGCACTGCCGATATAAACACGTTCGTCACCGCCATTTTGGAAGTAGAAAATACGGGAGTGTTCTAAAAATCGACCGACGATGCTAACGACGTGGATATTTTCGCTGACCCCTTCAACCCCCGGCCGCAAGCAACAAATCCCGCGAACGATCAGGTCGATTTTCACCCCGGCTTGGGAAGCTTCGTAGAGGGTGGCAATTATTTCGGGATCGACCAACGAATTCATCTTCGCCACAATTCGCCCTTCCTTTCCCTCACCAACTCGTTCGATTTCTTGGCGAATCAAACACAGTATTCGCTCTCGCATATTGACCGGGGCCACTAATAGTTTGCGGTAGGATTTTTGGCGAGAATATCCCGTTAAGTAATTAAACAAATCCGTCAGATCCGCACCGAGATCGTCATTGCAACTGAACAGACCCACATCTGTGTACAGTTTCGCTGTTTTCGGATTGTAATTGCCCGTGCCGATGTGGACGTAGCGGCGGATGCGATCGTCTTCCCGACGCACGACCATCGCCGTTTTCGTATGGGTTTTCAGCCCTACCAAACCGTAAACGACGTGAACGCCCGATCGCTCCAACTTCCGCGCCCAGACGATATTATTCTCCTCATCGAACCGGGCTTTGAGTTCGACAAGTACCGCCACTTGCTTGCCGTTTTCCGCCGCAGACACCAGCGCGTCGATAATTGGAGAATCTCCTGACGTGCGGTAGAGAGTCATTTTAATTGCCAAGACATCTCGATCGCGAGCGGCTTGGGTAATAAAATGCTGTACCGTTGCCGTAAACGACTGATAGGGGTGGTGAACGAGTAGATCTCCCCGATCGCGAATTTCGGCAAATAAATCCCCCTCTAATTCGATGCCGGAGGAAGAGGATTTGATGCTGAACCGACGCAGGCGCGGCGGCGGCACCCAAGACCAGGGCTTATCTTTGAGTTTCGGCAGCGGCAGTCCCACAAACGACATCAAATCTCCCAACCCCAGCAGTCCTTCCACTTCGTAGACATCGCTGGGTCGCAGATCCATCTCTCGCATCAGCATTTCGCGAATGCTATCGGGGAGGGTAGACTGTACCTCGACGCGCACCACCGAACCCCCGGCCCGGCGCTTGCGCAACTCCTCTTCGATCGCCAGCAGCAGGTCGTCTGCTTCGTCTTCTTCCACGGATAAATCCGCATGGCGGGTGATGCGGAAGGGGTGGTATTCCAAAATCTGCATTCCCGGAAACAAACCGTCTAAATTGTGCGCGACCACCTGTTCGAGAGGAACCCCCATCCAGATAATCGGACAATCGTTGCGTTCGCTCCACAAGTCCTTGGGTAAGGGCACGAATCGAGGTAAGACTTTGGGGACTTTCAGCCTGGCGAAATCTTCTTTGTGGGTTTCGGGGTCTTTCACCACCACAGCCAGGTTGAGGCTGAGATTGGAAATGAAGGGAAACGGGTGACTCGGATCGACCGCGAGGGGAGTCAGAACGGGAAAAATTTGCTCCTCGAAAAACGTTTGTAAGTAGGTGCGTTGTTCGGGATTGAGATCGATATAGTCGAGCAGGTGCAAGCCTTCTTCTGCAAGCAGGGGGCGCACTTGAGTCTCGAATTGGTGGTGCTGCTCGGTAATAATCGGGATGAGGCGATCGCGAATATCGTTGAGTTGTTGTTGGGGGCTGCGACCGTCGGGAGTCAGTTTGCTGACTTTGGCTTCCACTTGGCTTTGGAGTCCGGCGACCCGCACCATAAAGAATTCATCGAGATTGCTGCTAAAAATCGCCTGAAATTTCAACCGTTCTAACAACGGAGTGCGCGAGTCGAGGGCTTCGTGAAGAACTCGCCGGTTAAATTCGATCCAGCTTAGTTCTCGGTTGAAGTAATACTGTCGATCGTACAAACTCAGCGATGAGGGTTGCGCTTTGGTAACTTTTTTCGTTTCACCGTCGATCGTTTCAACAGTTGCCGTTTCGGCTTTGCTGGAGTTGGTTTTAGTGGTGTTACTTTGGGTCCCGTTGGCTTTAGATGAATTCGTGTCGATCTCGTTTATCTTTGCCGAACTTGTCTTCGTTCCGTTTGCTGTAGACCGTTTGGTTTTCGCCATGATTTATTAAAAAACGTCATCTTCAATCCCCACCCACCACTGACCGAGATTCATTAAATCGTTATGGATATCGGCGAGTTGCTCGATATATTCTTTATGAGATAAAGTCTCTCGGCGCTCTTGAAGTTTTTTTAAACGGAGCTGGACGAGTAGCCAAGGTTTTGAAATGCCATTCGTTTCTTCGATGTATTTTGCCAGCTCTTCGCTATCAAACATGGATGATTTTATCGATATATACTCGAACGTACCACGGTTGTGTCGGGTGATTCAAACCGCCCGATGTCGATCTAGCCATAGCTAAGGTCGTTAGGTATTGGTGAAGGTGAGCTGGCAATCGCGGGGGAGGCTGGGGAGGTGAGGGAGGTGAGGGAGGTGAGGGAGGTGAGGGAGGTGAGGGAGAGTAAATGTAAGATACACAATTCTCCCTTGTCCTCTTGTCTCCTCATCTCCGCGTCCCCGCGTCATCTTCTTCTCCCGTTTCCCCCATCTCCATTCTCCATTTCCGAATCCGCGAAACTTTTTACTAAAAACGCGCGCGGACTTACAGGGAACGATCGATCGTAATAATGTTGTCGTAATCGTTTTGGGCCTGTTTCTCGTACGCTCGCCGCCGTTCGGCATCTTTTCGACCGTAAAAAAACGAAAGTAAGACAAAGCGCTCGCCTGCGGTAATATCGGTGGCTTCGTGGGTCAGAGAGCAGGAAAAAATCACCGCACTTCCGGTTTCGGGTCTGTAAAGATGGGGGCCGTGTTCGGGGAATCTCAAGTAACCCCCTTCGTACTCGCCAGCATTCAAATTCAAGGTCATAGCAAAGCGTCGGTGAGCCGTGCCGCCCGTGGTGTTGTCTCGGTGCGGTCGGAAAAAACCGCCGCGACTGGCATCGTAGCTACCGATGCGGAAACTTTCCCAGTTTGTGGCTTCAAATTGAAAGGCTCGCTCGATTTCTGGAAAAATTCGCCGCTGGACGATATTTCCCAAGCGTGAAGCGAGCTTCGAGTCTCGGATAAAGCAATCCCGACGAATTTTGTGGGTGTGGTCGATATAGCCGACGGTTTTATTCCCTTCGCGCTTCATGAAACCCGAGTCGCTGTTATCGGTTTTCCACAATTCGATTAAATCCTGGCAGAATCCTTTCTCGAGGACGTTGGGAATCAGCAAGACGGGCGCTTGCGCGGTCATGTGGCGGGGTTCTTCGCGGGGAATGCGGGTTTGAATATCGGTGCGAATTCGATCGATGGCTGTTTCTAACTTTCCCAAGTGGTAGATTTGGAGAACTCGCAGGTTGGCATCGAGTAAAAATGCCGCTCTGGCGTACACCCAGTCTCCGTTGCCATCATCGGTGGGGCGACAGACCCCGTAGAGTTTGCTGACGGCTTTGTTTCGATCGCAAAGAAGAGTGTAGGGCAACTCGTGTTTTTGGGCAAAAGCCTGACGGGAAGCGGGAGAGTCCAAACTGATGCTGTAGATTTGTACGTCTGCGGTTTGGCAGGTTGGCATCAAATCCCGAAAGGCGATCGCCACTTCTTCGCAACCCGACATTTCATCCTGGGCGTAAAAGAAGACGATCGCCGGTTTTCCCGCTTCATCGCTGAGGACGAAGCGCTCGCCATCGACATCGGGTAGGACGAAAAGCGGTGCGCGATCGCCTGGAGATAAGGTTACTGTAGAAATTGACATGAACGAAAAAGAAGATCGATAGGACTCGCTTTCCATCCTTCGTCAGGGTCGAGTATCTCGCAATAGCCAGGTTCGGGTAGGCGACTGCCAGATACTAGGGGATTATCTAGCGGTCTGAGTGCCCGTAGCTACAGCGATTTGAGGGTGAGTGCGGCAAGAGAGCGATCGGATGGAGACGAAAATGCAGGGAAAGGGTACTCTTCAACTTTGACTCTTGCAGACAGTTGGGCTTGTGCCTTCTCAATCCTATTTTGCAAAACTTTTAGTGAATTGGCACGAAGGGGAAGGAGATGACGCGGGGACGCGGAGAGGGGGAGACGCGGAGAGGGGGGAAAGGGGGAAACGGGGAAATGATGAATGGAGAATGGCATAATCCTCCTCTGGCTTGTCTCTTTGTCTCCCAAGCCTCCGAAGCCTCCCCTACCTCCTTCTCATCTTCCTCTCCGCGTCCCCGCGTCCGGAGCATCACTGCGTCAGTCCGATTTCCGCCAGCGACGGGCGAACTCGGCAAATGTTTGTTCGGGAATTTGCGCTTGCAGCCAAGTCAGGGCAGAGCTTTGATGGGATGACCCTTTATAATACTCGGCGACGTTCACCAGTCGCATCGGTAGAACGCGGGCCGATCGCCAGCGACGGGAAAATTCTTCTAAGGTGGTGGCGGAAATTTGCCGTTGCAGCCAGTTGAGGGCGGAGTTTTGATGAGATGCTCCTTTATAGTATGTGGCGGCGTTCACCAGCCGAATCGGGGTCCCAGAAGCCGTCTCCTGGTTTCGCCACAACCGGGCAAATTCCCGCATCTGAGACGAATTTAACTGAGTTTGCAACCAGTCGAGGGCTTGAACCTGGGCGCTTAGACCTCGATAGTACCGAGCGACATCTACCATGGCAATAACCGGGGGTGGGGCCGATCGCCATTTGCGAGAGAACTCCGCAAGAACCGTGGGGGAAATTTCATTTTGCAACCAGTCCCAACCCCGATCTTGGTGGGATGCCCCCTGATAGTACACGGCGGCATTCACCAATCGAATCGGAGTTGTCGCACCCGTCGATTGATTGCGCCACAACCGGGCAAACTCTTGCAATTGCTCGTCGCTCATTTGCCCTTGCAACCAGTCTAAGGCTTGAATTTGTTCGGGCACTCCTTTGTAATATCGAGCGACGTTGAGGAGGGAAATCGAATCGGAAGTGCTGGTGGCTTGAGACTGGGGAGTCGTCATGGGAGTGGCGGTTTCGCTCAAGTACGCCCAAGTGCGCGGCCCGACGACCCCATCTTCGAGGCTATCTTTCAAACGCTGAAATTCCACCACTGCCGCTTGGGTGAGGGGGGCAAAGTTGCCGTCGATTTTCCCCGCATCGAGACCCCAGTCCTGCAAGCGCTGTTGCAGTGCTTCGATCCGTTCTCCGGTTTCCCCTTCGTGCAGAGACCCGAACCAACTCACGTTAACTCGACCCTCAACGCCGGGAACTCGACCTTGGCGAGTGTAGCGCCAAAACGTCCAGTTTTTCCAAGCCGGGGGCAATTCTGGTTGAGAATTGAGGGTTTCGCTGACAATCCAGAGAGGATATTTGGCAAAAGACGCGGGTAAAGGTTGGGCGATTTCGGAGGAGATGTAGAGAATCGGTCGGCGTTGCGTTTCCCGTTCGATGGTACTCAACCAGGTTTCTAAGGCCGTTTCGAGGGATCGCCCGTCGCTGCCGGAAATCGGGACGGACAAAATTGGGGGTAAATCTCCCGATTCGAGAGAAACGGTTTTGAGGAAAAATTCCGCTTGTTCGATCGCATCGACATCGGGAGAGAATAAGTGGTAAGCACCGCGTACCAAACCCGCTGCGGCGATCTCGTCCCAGTGCCGAGAGAAGGTCTGGGCAATTTCTTCGCTTCCCCGCGTTGCCTGAGTCGCGGCATAGGCTAAATCCGAGTTGGCAACGGTTTGCCAGTCGATTTTTCGTTGGGCGGTCGATACATCTATGCCGCGTACACTCATAAGCTTAAACGTGAGGTCAAAACTCAGTCACATTAATCGATATTCTCCATTTTAGGGGAGATGGGGAGGCTGGGGAGGCTGGGGAGGCTGGGGAGGCTTCGGGAGCTGGGGGAGGCTGGGGAGGCTTCGGGAGCTGGGGGAGACAAAGGAGACAAAGGAGACAAAGGAGACAAAGGAGACAAAGGAGAATTTTGTGTATCTTGCATTCATTCTCCCCCAGCTTCCCCCGTTTCTCCCATTTCTCCACTCTCCGCGTCACCGCGTCCCCGCGTCACCGCGTCTTTCCCTCTCCCCCATCTCCCTCATCTCCCTCATCTCCCTCATCTCCCCAACTCCTCATAACCCTTCCCCAAAGCCCTACAATAATAAAACTGTTATGAGAGCGCGATCGTGAAAGCTGTGGTCTTGTTATCGGGAGGATTGGACTCCTCCACGGTCTTGTATCGGGCAAAAGCTGGAGGGGACGAGTGTTATGCCCTCTCCTTCGACTACCAACAGCGACATCGGCGGGAACTCGATGCCGCCCGCGCGATCGCCCAAGCGGCCGGGGTTACCGAACATCAGGTCGTCAGCTTCGATTTAACTCGATGGGGTGGTTCCGCGCTCACCGATAACGAATTAGAGATTCCCCGCGATCGCACCCTTACCGAAATGTCCGATCGCATCCCCATCACCTACGTTCCCGCCCGCAATACCATTTTCCTCAGTTTTGCCCTCGCCTATGCCGAAGCCATCGACGCGCGGCGCGTGTATATCGGCGTGAATGCTTTGGACTACTCGGGCTATCCCGACTGCCGTCCGGACTACATCGCGGCGATGCAGGAGGTTTTTCGCTTGGGGACGAAGCAAGGACGAGAGGGGGAAGAAATTGCGATCGTCAGTCCTCTCATCGATCTCAAAAAAACGGAAATTATTCAACTGGGGAACGAATTGGGCGTTCCCTGGGAGAAAACCTGGTCTTGTTATACCGGAGACGAGTTAGCCTGCGGAACCTGCGATTCATGTCTGTTGCGGCTGGCAGCGTTTGCCGAGTTGGGACTCGAAGATCCGATCGCCTATCGAGAATGAAAGCAATGGGAGGAGGGGAGCTGGGGAGGCTTCGGGAGCTTCGGGAGAGGAAGATTATGCCGTTCCCCATTCATCATTTCCCCCCCAGTCTCCTTACTCCCGCTCCAACGTCCAATGCTTTGGCAAACGTACCGTAAATGTCGCTCCTTTTCCTTCTTCACTCGTGAGAGCAATCTGACCGCCGTGCAAGTCCACGCAAGATTTAACGATCGCCAAACCCAGCCCCGTTCCTGGAATCTGACCCACATTACTGCCGCGACGGAAGGATTGAAACACTCGATCGCGTTCTGCGGTGGGGATGCCGATACCTTCATCTTTGACCTCGATTGCAATTTGGGTTTCGTCTCCTGTCAGATGAACTTCAATGGCGCTACCGTCGTTTGAGTACTTAACGGCATTGGCAAGAAGATTCACCAAAATCAGCCGCAGGAGTTGCCCGTCGCCCCAAAATCCTTTCGTGTTTCCGGTAATTTTGAAGGTGAACTCATGGCGTTCTTCCACCATCTGGCGCTGTTCTTCGACGATCGTGGAGATAAATTGCAACAGCTCGAACGGTGTGGGATCGAAGTTAGCTTGACCTGCTGCAAATTTTTCCAACACCAGCAAATCGTTGACAAGTTGCGTCATTTGTCTGGCTTTATCTTCGATCGTCTGCAAAAAATGCTGCTGTTGCAACTCCGGTAGCTTGTCGCCATGTAGTTTCAGCGTTGAGGCAGCCGCCAGAATTACCGCCAAAGGTTTTCGATATTCATGGGAAACCGTTGCCACCAGTTGAGAGGTCATGGCGTTGAGTTGTTCCTGAGTCTCTAACGTTTCCAGGGCGATCGCGAGTCGCTGGGATTGTTGCACGGCAACCGCCAAATGACTAGAAAAATCTTTCAGACAACGGACTTCATCCGATCGCCACGAACGCTGGGTTGAATGGTGGCAAGCAACGAGCAAACCCCAGACTGAGGATGGCTCAGAATCTGACTCGGAATCTGACTCGGAAGCAGAAGTTAAAGATTCGATTTCGATCGGACTCAAAAGATAGCTTTTCTGACTCGCCACCAGAATCGATGCTTCATCCATCTGCGATCGAACCGTTTGCTCTTTTTTTTCACCCTCTTTATTTCCATCCCAGGAGTAACGTTCGGTCAGAAAAGATAAAAACTTACCCACCGGATCGCGAGTTCGATCCGAACCGGTTTCGCAGCGCCCAATCAAGGTGGGGCGATCGCCTTTACTACTCATCTGATATACCACTGCCCGATCGCACTCTAATAATTGCTGCGTTTCTGTGACGACCGTTTGCAAAATGCTGGCGAGATCGATGGCTTGATGGAGGCGAAGGGCGATGTTTGCCGTCAACTCCCGCGATGTTCGATCGCGATCGAGGCGTTTTGATAAATTTGATTGTTGGATGGCGTTGCGAACCGTCAGTTGCAACATATCCGGATCGAGATCTTGCTTGACGAGATAATCTCGAGCACCATGCTTCATCGCCTGTACCGCAACCCGTTCGTCACCCTGTCCGGTCAACATAATCACGGGAAGGGAATGATGGGACTGCTGCTTGAGTTCGTCGAGAAACTCCAGTCCGGTCATATCTGGTAGGCGAAAGTCGAGCAAGATGGCATCGCAATGCTGCTGCTGACACAGTTCTAACCCAGCTTCGGCCGATCCGGCTTCGATAAACTGGTAAGACCGATCGGGATCGCCCGAAAGATACTCCCGGTAAACTTCTCGATCTTCTTGACAGTCATCGGTAATTAATAAAGTCCATGTATTTGACATAGTTAGGAGGGAGGGGAAAAAGGAGATGAAAAAAGTTTTTATCGATCGAGAATGCTATCGGGCTAGGAAATACAAGGAAAATTTAAATAGATAAAAAAGATAAAAATATTCGGCGGTGATGGCTCAATCATCGCGGCGATCGTCCCTAGGCGCAATATTGGCTTCCAACCAATACTCGACAAAGGCTCGAACGATACGCTCGAGTTCGTCGATGTCTACGGGCTTAATCAGGTAACCGTTGGCACCATTCTGATAGCAAAACTTAATATCTTTGGGATTGGAGGAGGTGGTAAAGATAACGATGGGAATATCTTTAAAGCTTCGATCGCCCTTGAGTTGTTCTAGCACCTCGCGACCATCGGTACCGGGTAAATTCAAATCGAGCAAGATTGCTGACGGCAGCGGCGCAGAACGCCCATCCTTACACTGCCCTTCTTGGTAAAGAAAGTCTAAAACCTTATCTCCATTGGTACAGCGATGAATGGGATTTTGTACCTTCATTTGCTGCATTAGCAGTTCTAGCACTTCAAAATCTTCATCGCTATCTTCCGCAATGAGCAAGGGATTAAACGATCGATTCATTATTTTATATTGCTAAACACTAATTTAAGATCGATGTTTTGGCTTTTCTTAATATAAGTTATTATAACTTAACATAAAACGAGTTGACACACTCGTCTAGATTCCCGTACCTCGATCGGCTCCAGCAGACCGAGGAATAACCACAGACAAACCCCAAACAGGCTGAAGACAAAGGTACACAGCGATCGTTCGGCTCGAGTTTTTCTAGAGTGGTTTGTCTGTTCGATGGTAAATTTAATGTTTTCGTTACAACTTTCCGGTACACTACCCATAAGTAAGATTTTGTTTACATTTATACGTTTGCTAGAAAAATCTACCTTATGCCATTTACAATTGATTCCGCTCGCGGTATATTTCCAGGCACCCTCTCCGCAGATGTCGTTCCCGCAACGATCGCCCGGTTCAATCAACTCAGCGCTGAAGATCAGCTAGCTCTAATCTGGTTTGCCTACCTGGAGATGGGTAAAACAATTACGATTGCCGCACCCGGAGCCGCGAGCATGGTGCTAGCAGAAAGCACTTTAAACGAAGTCCGTCAGATGTCGGCTATCGAGCAATCCCAGGCAATGTGCGACCTCACTAACCGAGCAGACACTCCTCTATGTCGTACTTATGCGACCTGGAGTGCCAATATCAAACTCGGATTTTGGTACGAGCTAGGGAAGTGGATGGATGAAGGAATTGTCGCTCCGATTCCCAAAGGATACAAGCTCTCTGCCAATGCCTCGTCGGTACTGCAAGCGATTCAGAATGTCGATCCCGGTCAGCAAATCACCATCTTGCGCAATGCCGTAGTGGGAATGGGGTACGATCCGTCGAAACTGGGTAGCTACACTCCAGTTACCGAACCCGTCGCTCCGGTGCAAGAGATCGCTCAGCGTTCCCAAGTGCAGATTGAAGGCGTGACCAATTCGACGATCCTCAGCTACATTAACAACATGAACGCCAATGATTTTGACGCGCTCATTCAGCTGTTCGTACCCGATGGAGCGCTACAACCTCCCTTCGAGCGACCGATTGTCGGCAAAGATAACATTATGCGTTTCTTCCGGGAGGAATGCCAAAACCTGAAACTCGCACCCGAACGCGGGGTTAGCGAACCTGCCGAAGATGGCTTTACTCAAATCAAAGTAACCGGTACCGTTCAAACTCCCTGGTTCGGTGCTGGTGTGGGGATGAATATCGCGTGGCGATTTTTGCTCAACCCCGACAACAAAATTTTCTTTGTGGCGATCGATTTACTCGCTTCTCCCAAAGAGTTATTAAACCTCGCTCGCTAGAAAGGCGATCGCACACCCATTCAGCGTAATTGCATAGAGGCGTTCTCTCAGGAGAGCGCTTTCTCCTGGGTAATAGACCTGTAATAAAGACGCTACAATCGACAGTACTGGCGTAAGCTAGTTCGGGTTCGATTCCCTTGACCAATAGTAGATAATTCCTCCAACGGAGGTCTCTACCTTCGAGATAACCCGAAATCGATCGCGAAACAATAGAAGTTTGGGTCGATCCCCAACTCCTGTTAAATATTGACGAACAGCATAGATTTTCAACTAGGTAATGCAAGATATTGAAGCGAACTGGGCTCCAGTGGAGAAAAAGACCGCTCGGGAGGCCTTTGAAAAAGCGTACCGCAGAGAGATTTCAGCGTTAATCGAACAGGTTCGCGTCAAAGCCGGTGAAATTGGAGAACTCGAAGAGCTGTGGACTCTACACGACTTTTTGAGTGCGAAGCGGCATGAAATTGATGGCAAGTACGATTACAGCTATCAGGTGCTTCCCTTCGTCTTTGCCAATCTGATTAAAGATGGATGGTTGCATCTCGATGAACTCCAGGACTTGAAGCCAGACAAGCGCGCGAAGATCGCAGCTCTGACACGGCTATAGCAAGACTTCATTTTTACCAAAAAAGAGGAGACGATGACCTCAGCTGTGGATGGGTAACTTGAAACAGTCAGTGGTGCGATCGATCGAGAATCCCCGTGCGTTCGCGCCGGGGAATATTGTCAATTTAAGGTGAAATAAAACGTAGAACCTTCACCGTAAGTAGATTCGACCCAAATGCGTCCCCCGTGGCGCTCGATAATCTTTTTGGCGATCGTCAATCCCGCTCCCGTACCGCCTCCATATAAATTTTGCTCGTGGAGGCGCTTGAACAACTCGAAGATGCGATCGAGATGCCGTTCCCGAATGCCAATGCCATTGTCGCGCACGTAGAAGATTCTCGACGTTGACCGATCGATCTTCGATTCGGTTTGACCCAGGGTGTTTGACTCCGGTTCGATATAGCCGATCTCGATCCATTGTTGAGACTTATCATTATATTTGAGGGCGTTGCCGATCAAGTTGCCGAGTACATCGCGCATGAGGACGGGGTCGCAGCTCACCGTGGGAAGCGATCGCCCGATGCGAATCTCCGTTTGCAAACCCCTGCGGGCGATCGATAAATCTTCGATCGCTTGGTGCAATAATTCATCGAGATCTGTCGGTTGGAGGCGGAGTTCGGTTTGTCCCAAGCGAGAAAATTTAAGCAGCGCATCGATGAGCGCTTCCATGCGGCGCGTGAGGCGAGTCAAAGTTTTCAGCCGAGATTTACCCACCTCGTCGAGGACATCACAGTAGCCTCGCAGCAAGAGATTCGAGTAATTATGGATACCCCGCAACGGCTCTTTGAGATCGTGGGAAGCAGCATAGGCAAAAGAATCCAGCTCTTGGTTGCTGCGCTCTAGCTCTTGATTGATTTTGGCTAACTCGTCTGCTTTTTTGAGCACGATGCCGACGATCGCACTTCTGAGATTGAGGGCATTTTCGAGTTCGCAAGCTTTCCAGGGCAATGACGTACACCGAACGATTTCCTGCCATCGATCGAAGGATTCGCGGGGGCAAAGGATCGCGTTGCCATCGGCATCAACCTTTACCGAGGTGCTGGGGTCTCCCGCCCAATTCACCGTTTGCAGGACTTCCGGACGAAACCAGAGAATAGTGTAGCGTCGCACCCGAGAAATTTGTAACACCAGCAGACCGCTAGCACTGTCTTTGAAAGCTTCTGCGGTGGGGTAAAGCTGGGGCAGGGAATCGGTGTGAAACAAGACGTTATCGGCGAGGGAAACCAGGGGCGAAGGGATGGAGGCGGTGAGGCGTTGAGTTTCGATCCAGCCGGCGATCTCCCGAATTTGTGCCTCGGAAGGAGTTTTGCCCACCCGAGTCATTTCATCCCCGAGACAAACAGCCGCCCCCTGGGCACTCACCACGTCCAACAAGCGAGGGGCCGGATAAATCAGGGCTTGTCTGAGATCGTCAACTCGAGCGATCGCGTCAATGAAATCCGTTAAGAGCGATCGCAACCTCGTCAAGTAGTCCAGCTCTTCGGTATTCACTTTATTGCTCAACTCCGAGGCGATGAGTTGCCCCAACAATTCTACGCTTTCGCGAACGTCGCAGTCGATCGATTTGGGCGTTGAATGATGGCACGAAATTAGACCCCAGAGCGTTTCGCCGCGCACCAGAGCAATGACGAAGATTGCCGCGACCCCCATATTGCGATGGTATTCCACGCAGCAGGGGTCAACCCCCCGCAAAAGAGAAAAGCTCAAGTCGAGGGGTTGCTCGAGGGATTGCGACGCGATCGCCTCCTCTGATGAAATCAATTCCACCGATGGGGCGTTCAAATCGGGGATGTAGCGCACCAACCCCCGTCGGTACAGCTCTCGCACCGGTTCGGGAATATCTGTGGCTGGGTAGTGGAGTCCCAGGTAGGGGGGTAAGTCATCCGTCTTGGCTTCGGCAACCACCGCACCGGAACCTTGAGGGTCGAACTGATATAGCATCACCCGCTCGAACCCAGTCATGTTACGCACCTGAGTCGCGGCGAGTTGGAGAAATTCACTTAAATCGGAGACTTGTCGCAGTTGGGCGATTGCTGAGTTGACCTGGGTCTGTACTCGAAAGTGGGAGGTGTTCGGCGGCTCGATCGCCTGCTCGAATTCCAACACGATCGCGGTTTGAGTTCGGTAGGCAGTACAGTTCCAGCATTGTCGATCTCGCCAAAGGCGAAGGGAGGATTTGCCGACACTGCCGAGATGCGCGAGTACGGATTCGATCGCTGCGATTTGTGTCTCGTCGAACAGTACGTTGAGGGGACGATCGAGTAAATTTTGGGGTGCAATACCGAAATACTCAAGCGTGTTGGTGCTGACCCGCACGATTGCGAGTTGGGGATGGGAGAGGGCTAATAGGACCCCATCGGGTTGAATCGAATCGGCAAAGCAGACGGGTTCGCCGACGACTTCACTGAGGTGCTCTTGCGGGACGTTGCTGGGTTCAAACCCACTCATGGCAACACAATTGAGGACAATCGATCGCACTCAGCCATTGTGACATCATCTAAAACAGGGTAATGGAAACGCTCGATCGAAGATTTCACATTGCTGCTGAAGCTTGGCTGACAAACTCGCTCTGATAGAAAAGCGCGCTAGCTTCTCTTGCAGTGTATCAAAATATTGAGATTGGTTAAGCAATTCTAAAAAAAATCTGTAGCTCGTGCTAGATTGTTAAGCAATTCTAAAGAACTCGAGTCGGTTTCGATCGGCGGAATGTATAGCAAATCTTAAATGACGAATACGCTCGGGAGAACCAGCAATGGAAATTAGCTCTTCAGTATTACGATTGACGTGGGCAGTTGTGGAAGAAACCGCTCCTCGTGACTTATTGACGTTGTCTGATGCAATGTTGGTCAAGCGTCTGTTGCAGCACGTCGATCGTAATATTTTGCTCAGTGGTGAAGAGGTCTGCGCTTTATCAAACTATCTCAATTCTAAAATATCGCTCATTCGAGATATTGCGGAATCTCGCCTTCGTCTAACCCCTCAGACTGCCAGAGCGCTCCCCCTTTGAGGAGAATACTCGATCGTTTCGTATCCGATACATTTCCTGCCAAGCGCGATCGAACTAAACGATAGGGATAGCCCAGAGATATTAACGAGTGTTAAGATTCTCTCCATTTTTTTTGCCATCCAATCTTCAGAATACATCGCTTAAAACACATCGTTCATTGACGCTCTGGCCTCCTGTTGCAACCGAGCGGCGATCCGAAATAATTCTTGTCCCGTATGTAAGTGGCGATCGTCGTAGTTGAGGGTAAAAAATTCTAACTCTTCAATTCCATCGCCAAGTTGGTTGAGACAATAGTACAAATCCGCAGCCACTCCAGCTAGAGAAGCGGGGTTGGGTAAAGAGCGAAAGGCATTTTGAGCATTTTGCAACAAATCGCGGCAGCGATAGATATAGTTACAAAATTCTTCCATTAATTCATCATCGAACGGATCGGCCGAAAGATCTTCGATCCGCTCGTCGAGGGGGTAGAGAATGCGAGCCAAAGTCCGATCGATGGGATGGTAGATTCGCTCTAACCATTGCTGTACCAGCGCGTCTGCATTGGCTCCGGCACGTCGGGAACTGCGATACCCATCCTGAGCGGCGGCTGTCCGTTGCGACCGATCGCTCGAAATCCGTTCTCGGCGATCGCGATCGTAAGACTGACGGGACTCGCGATCGCCCAAAACCTCATAGGCGGCGTTGATATGAACGATGCGATCGTCCTGGGGAGTTTCCCGGTTGCGATCGGGATGGTATAGCTTCACCAAGCGACGATAGGCCTGTTTAATTTCTGCCTGGGTCGCCGTGGGGCTGACTTTCAGGACATCGTAATGATTAAGCTCCTTCATCGCCGCGTCTTCGGGTTAAGTCACTGTTGAATTAGGTCGCTATTTGAGCCGTCAGTTGGGAATCTTGAAACAGAGGGGTGCTTAAATAGCGCTCGCCGAAACTCGGCTGAATCATCACAATTAGTTTACCGTCATTTTCCGGTCGTTGGGCGACCCGAACCGCCGCACACAATGCCGCTCCGGTGGAAATGCCCGAGAGCAAGCCTTCTTCGCGTGCCAAACGCCGACCGTAGGCGATCGCATCTTCATCGGTCACCGAAACCACTTCATCAATAATGTCTACATCTAGAACTTGGGGAACGAAACCCGCACCGATACCCTGAATTTTGTGGGGACCGGGATTGCTGCCCGACAAAATCGCGCTGTTAGCAGGTTCGACGGCGATCGACTTAAAGGTTGGTTTGTGCGCCTTCAGCACTTGGGTCACTCCGGTAATCGTACCTCCGGTCCCCACTCCGGCAACCACCATATCCACCTGACCTTCCGTATCTTCCCAAATTTCTCGGGCGGTGGATTCTCGATGAACTTGTGGGTTGGCCGGGTTGCGGAACTGCTGCAACATATAGGCGTGAGGGGTATCCCCGACAATCTCTCGAGCGCGGGAAATCGCGCCTCGCATCCCTTGAACCCCTGGGGTGAGTTCGAGTTGAGCGCCGTAAGCGCGCAACATGCACCGACGCTCCAAACTCATCGTATCGGGCATGGTCAGAATCAGTTGGTATCCTCGGGCGGCAGCTACCATTGCCAGGGCAATTCCAGTATTTCCCGATGTCGGTTCGACCAGAACGGTCTTTCCTGGGGTGATGGTTCCCTCGCGTTCTGCGGCATCCACCATATTCACCCCAATTCGATCTTTCACCGAAGCCGAGGGATTCATACCTTCGAGTTTGATGACGATCCGGGCAACGCAACCTTCTGCTTTCGGGATGTGATTCAACTCGACGAGGGGGGTACGACCGACGAGTTCTGTAATATTACGAGCAATGTTCATTATTGTGATGGGGATAAAGTAATCGGAATGATGGTGTGAGTTTTATCGTTTTGGGGAATGTTTTGGATAATTTTTAGAGAAATAACGATCGACTCTTGGCAATCGAAATGACGCTCGCTCGATCGATAGACCTCTCCAGAAAAGAGGGAACGGGGAACGGGGGTGAGAATTGGTGATTTCAATCTAACAATTGATGGCAATTTTCATTTTCGCGCCTATGTCTAATGGTTTCCCGTTTTTTTACCTTTGAGGGGCAATTGGCAGCGGGACGATCTGAATTTAGATGTAATACATAATATCGAGTTGCTGCCGAGTATCTCGTTGTTCTTTAAGATCTTGCAGAGTATATTTTTGTAAAACCGAATGAGTGGTTTGGCGCACTTCTTGCCAAATTTCGCGCACGATCGCACTTTCAATGGTTTTCCCACTCGACTTTGCCGTTGAAGCTCGATCGTTTAATCCTTCAATACACTCTACGACTTCAAGCAAAGTAATTTTCCACGGTTCTCGGGCCAGAAAGTAGCCGCCTTTCGCCCCGCGCTGAGAACGGACCAATCCCCCCCGCCTCAGAGTCGCGAGCAATTGTTCTAAATATCGATCGGGAATATTCTGTTCGCAGGCAATTTGCCGAATCTGCCGGGGTTCGCCTTGGGTGTAATGGGTGGCGAGTGCCAGCAGCGCTAACATTGCATATTCACGTTTGCAGGAAAGTTCCACGAGCGGGGTAGGGGTAAGTGTCGATCTCAAATGTTCTCCATTATACCCCGCTTCTCCACTGGGGTTAGCCGGATTGCGCCAAGAGAATGCTGTTTACCAGCAATCTGTGGGAAGTCGATCGACCTCACGAAAATCTCATGTGCGATCGCGAATTTGCCCGCTCGCCCGCAAACTGCACGGAGAAATAAACTTACATCCTTACAGCTTCATGCAAGTCGTCAATCTCTCGACGAAATCGGTTTGATTTACGTTCGATCGGCAGATCGCTGAAAACTCAATCGCAGAATAACGTATCGCGGGTATCTCTTCCCGTCACGGGGTTCGTTCCCGAGGCCAATTCGCACAACGTTTTATTCACATCGCGGCGCAGCAACACATCGGTAAAATCCGCTCCCTCGATATTTGCTTTTGTAAACCGGGCATTGTAGGCGAGTGCCCCTTCAAAAATGGCATTCTTCAAATTCGCCCCGGTCAATCGCGCCGGACCCAAACTCGCGTAGCTCAAATCCGCCCCTTCAAAATTCACCTTTTCCAGATTCGCCCCAAACAGGCTCACTCCGCGCAAATCAGCGTGGCTGAAGTCGCTCTCGCGCAAATCCGTTTGGTCGAAATCCGAGTCTCGCAAATCCTTCCCGGCAAAGTCCGAACCGCGCATGGGGAGCTTATCGTAAGATTCTGCCCCCACCGGAGAAACGACGAAACCGAAAGTTACGAAGCAGAATAAAACGAATGAGAGTAGACTACAGATTAACTTTGACATCCTAAATATTGATTCGATCGCGCTTCTTCTATGATGTCATCCTACCAGGAAGCGCCCCGTGCTTGGTTAAGAGAAGCTGAGGGATCAGGGGAGGCTTTGGGGCCTTGGGAGGCTTCGGGGGAGAGTGAATGCAAAATTAAAAATGCGCGCATTCTCCTTTGTCTCTCTTGTCTCCCTCTCCGCGTCACCGCGTCCCCGCGTCACCGCGTCATCTCCTTCCCCCATTTCCCCTGTTTCTCCCCCTCATCTCCCTCATCTCCGCGTCCCCGCGTCCCCGTGTCCTCTTTCCCATTCCCCATGCCAAAACCCCACCCTCAAACTTCTACCCTCGGCATTCTCGGCGAAGAATTGGTGGCGCGTTGGTTGCAAGGAGGGGGTTGGGAGATTTTGCACCGTCGCTGGCGGTGTCGGTGGGGGGAGTTGGATGTGGTGGCGCGGGGTTCTGGGATAGCGTTCGTGGAAGTAAAAACCCGATCGCGCGGGAACTGGGATGAGGATGGATTGCTGGCGATCGATCGGCGCAAACAGGAGAAACTGATTCAAACGGCCGAGTTGTATCTGGCGGAGTTTGCCGAATTGGCGAATTTGCCCTGTCGGTTTGATGTGGCGCTGGTGCGATGCGATCGAACTTCCCGTGCCGATGGGTTGCTTCCGAGTCAATGGGAATTTCCCGATGCGATCGCCCTTAGAGTTCCCGTTGAGGTTGCCGGATATCGCCTGACGCTACAAAATTACATCGAGTCTGCCTTTGACTGAAAACAATGCGCGATTGTTAAAGATGCGCGGTACGATCCGTATGTCTAAAACCGAATCAGTTCCCCATCATCACCATCGACAGACCTATGATTACTGCACGATCGCCCCTCGTCGCTTGAGTACTTCTCGCGCTTCAAAAGAAAATCCCGAATTTTCTCGAAATTGAGCGCCTTGAACTTTCGCGCTGTTGATATTCGTTCCGAACAGGTTTGTCCCTCTGAGATTCGCCCCATCGAGTTCGGCATCTCGGATATTCACATGGCGCAGCAAGACTTTTGATAAATTTGCTCCCCTAAGATCGGCTCGAATTAGCTGAGTGTAGCTCAAGTCGGCTTTGGTCAGGTTCGCGCCACTCAAACAGGCATCGCTGAGAACGGCACGGCGCACGGACGCATTGCTCAAGTTCGCTCCCGGACATTGGGTGCGTCGGAGTTCGGCATAATTGAGGTTGCTCTGGGAAAGGTTGGCATTGCCGAGGTTGGCGTAACAGAGCTTTGCTTCGGCGAGGTTAGCATGGCTGAGGTTTGCCCCCGAGAGATTGGCATGGCTCAAATTTGCTCCCGAGAGGTTAGCGTGGCTCAGATCCGCTCCCGAAAGGTCGGCGTGGCTCAAATTGCTATCGTTGAGTTCGACGTGGCTGAGGTTTGCCCCCGAGAGGTTGGCATAGCTCAGTTCGGTATTATTCATCAGCGTCCCGTTCAACTGCGCGTTCTGAAGGTTGGCGCGGCGCAGTTCTGCCCCAGTTAAACTCGCTTCGATCAGCGTGGCATTCTGTAAATCGGCACGGCGCAAGTCGGCCTCGTGCAAGCTCGCACCGTTCAGATTAGCGCGATTGAGATCGGCAACGGTTAACTCACTCCCATCCAACACGGAGCCAGATAAATCCGCATCGCTGAGTTTGGCAAGGCTCAAATCTGCCCGACTCAAATCTGCCCCTCGGAGGTTGGCACCGCGCAAATCGGCCGATCGAAGTTCGTTACCGTGTATTTGAGCGCCGCTCAGATCGGTCTCTCGCAAGTCGGCTCCCGTCAGTTGGGGAAATAGGCGATAGGCATCGAAGTTCAAACGAGATTCTCGATCGCCCTCTTTGATTTTCACCAAACTATATTGAATGTTATCAGTATAAATTGCAAAAACCAGTTTGAAAATTTCGAGAAACTTAATAAACCACTGACATTCTTCTTCTGAATATTGTTCGTAATACCGAATGAGTCGGGCAATCCGAATATCTAGATGAGATTGTGCGTATTGACAAATTAAAATTATTTTGATTAGTAAAAAAACAATTGTTGTGGGATGACATTGGGTATTGATTAAGATAAAGACATCTGAGGGATTTTTATTATTTTCAGTTGTGATGATTTCGATAACGCGCTTGCAGCTTCTTAAAAATAAATCGAAGCTTAATTTATCTGAATCTTTCTCTGGATAAAGATTGTCAATTTTTTTAAAAATAACGGACTCGAGAAAATTAACATCACCTTGATTGCCCAAAGAAACTACTAAATATTTTTGTAAACTTTTTTTGAAGTTTTGGTAAGTAATATTTTCTATTTCTTGATTGAAGATATTAGCATAATGATGAAAGCTCGCAGAAATATGTTTGGGAACTAGGGCTTTAATTAAATGAATGACATCAATTTGAATTGGGGTGATGCTCGATGTGGTATTATTTTCTCGAACGGGACGATCGCAACGAGAAACATACATTGCCAAATCGTATTTAAACTTTAGTTTGAGCTTTTGGGCGAGTTTTCTGGCAATTTCTCGCTGTTCGAGAGGATTATCGGAATTTAGATACTGGGATGCGAGTAAATAAGAGGTATAGCGTTGGCTCCAACTCTTTTGTCGATCGGAACCAAAGGACGCAAAAATTTGTAGTTCTTGATATTGCTCGCTGTTGGTAAAATTAGTCAGCCAAGTTCTCAATCGATTGAGACTAAACGATAACGTCTCTTGACTCGTACTTGCCTCTTCGAGTAACTCGATCAACTCTCGAATGGGCTTGTAATATCGGTTCGACGACCAGTTATTGACTAAAATATAACAACATCGTTTTAACGTACTTCTAAAAACATCTTCGTCATTGTAAAATAAGATATTATAGATAGACTTAGAAACTGAGGGACGAGTGTAGCTATGACAGTAAACAAATAATTGCTCGAACTCTTCAAGAATTGTGGCGGGCGGTGAATCTTTCACCAATTCTAGAAAAAAACTATAAATCTCCTCTCGATCTTCGTGAATATTTTGAACGGTCGGTTGTAGTTCTCCGGGAGAATTAGTAGGAAAACTCAAATTCGATCGATCGGGTAAGATACGTTCCGTCATGGGAAATTAAAATTCGATCTGCTCGCTAAACAATTTCCGGAATCTGAGAAAGCATGCACCCTGAGCTGGTAGACCTCATACTAGCATTGAATTTCAATTGTCGATCGGGTCTGTTGCTTCGATCGAACTGAGTCTGAGATTCCAAGTGAAGAGCGATCTCGTACTTTTTGAGTCCTATGCCATCGGTGTTTGCATTGCTCGCGCTTTAAAAGATCTGGGAAAAACTCTTGCTGAAGGTTGTCATGCCCTGCGATCGATCGACTTACCTAGATGCTACCTTACTCCGAGATCCCATCCGAGCTTGCCTATCAATTCCAAATAGATAATCCACTAGTCACTCTCGGCCGAATCTGTTAGTCTAACTTAAATAAGTCTTGGGAACAGTAACAATAGTGGATATTTTAATTGGGCGAGGAAAGACTGCTCGCCGTGCTTACGGAATTGACGAGATTGCCCTCGCGCCGGGAGTGCGAACCCTCGATCCGACCCTTGCGGATACGAGTTGGACCATTGGTGGCATCAAGCGAGAAATTCCGATTATCGCTAGTGCCATGGATGGTGTCGTCGATGTCCGTATGGCAGTTTTACTCTCAGAGTTAGGTGCATTAGGAGTACTGAACCTTGAAGGGATTCAAACGCGCTACGCCGATCCCGATCCGATTCTCGATCGCATCGCCGAGGTGAGCAAAACTGAATTTGTCACCTTGATGCAAGAACTCTACGCCAAACCGATTCAGCCCGAACTCATCGAACGGCGAATTGCTGAAATTAAAGAGGGTGGAGGCATTGCGGCCGTTAGCGCCACCCCTGCCGGTGCGGTTAAATACGGTTCGACCATTGCCAAAGCCGGAGCCGATTTGGTTTTCGTCCAAGCCACCGTGGTCTCGACGGCCCATCTCTCCCCCGAATCGATAACGCCTCTGGATTTAGCGGACTTTTGTAAAGAGATGCCCATGCCCGTCGCCCTGGGTAACTGCGTCACCTACGAAGTCTCCTTAAATCTGATGAAAGCGGGTGCGGCCGCCGTTTTGGTGGGTATCGGACCCGGAGCTGCGTGTACCTCTCGCGGCGTTCTGGGGGTGGGCGTTCCCCAAGCAACGGCCGTTGCCGATTGTGCGGCTGCCCGAGACGACTACTTTAACGAAACGGGTCAGTACGTTCCCGTGATTGCCGATGGGGGGTTGATTACCGGAGGCGACATCTGTAAAAGTATTGCCTGCGGGGCTGACGGCGTGATGATCGGCTCTCCCATCGCTCGATCGGCCGAAGCACCCGGACGCGGCTATCACTGGGGTATGGCAACCCCAAGTCCCATTTTGCCTCGGGGAACCCGGATTAACGTCGGAACTACGGGCACGATCGAGCAAATTCTGCGCGGACCGGCACAACTCGATGATGGCACCCATAACTTCCTCGGAGCGTTGCAGACAAGCATGGGAACTTTGGGCGCGAAAAACCTCAAGGAAATGCAGCAAGTCGAAGTGACGATCGCTCCTTCTCTCCTCACCGAAGGTAAAGTGTACCAAAAAGCCCAACAACTGGGAATGGGTAAGTAAGTCCTCCGCAATCGGATGTTCGAGACATCAACAGCCGATTGCCGACTTGATATCCGATCGGCGAAAGGGGCGCATTTGCGCCCCATTTAATATTGGAAAAATTTGGACAGATCGTGGAAACTCTAGCCCAAAATTTGTCAGCATTCATTGCATCAAGTAACCTGAAGAACGAGCGGAGAATTTCAATTTTTCGATCGCGCGTCCGTTGAGGTAGTCATCTCGTTGGGCTAGTGTGAAGTTAACGGCTGATGTTCAAATGTATCGCGTATTTATCGTATTAGTTTGAAGTTGAAAGAATTCGATCGAGCTATGAAAGAGTATTATGCTCGGAAATTAACTTTTCAACTCTGGCTTCATCAATGCGAGTTGAAAACTTTTTCGCTTCGTGTAAATCTCGAGTTGTTTTGGCAACGTTAAATGCCGAACCAATGGAGAACAGCAATCCCATTCCCATAAAACCCTTCGTCCAATTATCAGCAGGTAAATAGACAATCCCCATCGTCGTGGCGGAAATGGCAAGGATGAAGGAAGCCCAAGCTTGAAAAATCCAAGCAGCACTGTGGGATTGTTTCGTGTAGGATTCTTGCATGACTGTTTCTTCCGAGAATAAGATAGAGCGAGCGATTAATTTGAGTGTTTCACTTATCGAACGGAATTCGAGCGGAGGTCGGGACACTTTGTCAAGTGGATACCTTCAGGCAAGTCTCGCCGATCGGATCGAGCGATCGATAATGAATAATTCATCGCAAAAATTGTTTTTAGATGATGACAATCGTCTTCCACATTCAGCAATGAATGGTTATTCGCTTTTAACAGGTTCAACTCGCATGTCAACAAACTTATCGGCTACAATTGGCTATAAACGATAAATTTCTCCTTAAATAGAATATCCATATTGAATAAATATTCAGCACGTAAGTCTATTAAAATTTCAGCTTTTGGGTTCCGTAATATGCTGATGGTTGAAGGCTGACATAGATTCTTTACCCGTCCTTGCAAACAAAAATAAATTTTTACGAATAATTGCAAAATCCCGATTGCGGTCGAACAGGACGATCGAGGTTGAAACAGCCATACTTATTCGCGATCGAGTTGAGTAGAACCGACAAATACGAATGTCCCCTCGCCATCGTAGAATCGATCGAGTAACGCCGCGCCAACACGAACCGTGACCCTAGAAAAGATTCCCCCAACACCCATCGTTTGCTCTCGTTCTCGCCGGGAAAGAGGGCGACGCGGGTTGAGACGATTGCGCTCGTTGTGGCTCCTGCCCCTCGTGCTTTTGTGCCTTTCCGGTTGCGTGCGCTACGATGTCGGGGTCAACTTCGACAGCCAAACCCACGGCACGATCGTTCAGCAAATCGATCTCTCAGAACGGTTTGCCAATCTGAGCGGCGATACGGTGGCACAGTGGTTAGATAGCATCGAACATCGCGCCCGTCTCCTACACGGAAAAATCGAACGCACTTCCGATCGGGAAATCCTCGTCACCCTTCCTTTCAACAACGGTGCCGAACTCGTCGAAAAATTCAACGGCTTTTTCAATCCAGAAGACAACATGCCTGAAGCGGAGGCAACAGATCGATCGCAGCTTCCCAAACTCGCCTCTCATCTGAACCTCAAGCAAAATAACTGGATTTTTGCCTTGCGCGATCGCTTGAGTTTGGATCTCGACTTGCGAGCCTTGGGGGCGATTTCCGACGGCGATCGCATTATCGTCACCCCAGATTCGATCGTCGATTTGAGCTTCCAACTCAATACTCCTTGGGGAGCCACCCGCGTTCGAGCTGATGGCAAAACCGCCAATCTCGCCAGCGATACCGACAAAACACAACTCGCGTGGCATCTAGAAGCCGGGCAACTCAACCACGTAGAAGCGGTTTTTTGGGTTCCCAGTCCCATCGGCATCGGCACGGCGATTATTGTGGCGATCGCGATTGCGGGGCACTTTCTCAAGCATCGCCTCTTGCCTGCCTGGGGACTCGATCGCCAGCCTCGCCGTCGTTCTCAAATGCCCTAGGGCGAGTGGAGAGCCGCATTAACCGCCGGGTTGCCTCCCGTGCTCCCTAACGATCGCCACAACTCGACTCCCTCGGTTGCAGTCCTACATTTGAGGGAATGCTTTTTCCGCTGTTTGCAATTCACATCGAATGTGAACGATCGCCAAACCTTGGTAAGAGCGTAGGGAATGAAACAAGATTTCTAGGAGTTTCGTCATTACCAATGCCCCAATCAACGCGCGGTGTTGGCTATCGCTGCTTGTGCTTGTGTCTGGCTGCACTCGAGCAGTTGGGTCTGAGTCGGCAACCTCTTGAGCTGGGCGTTTAAAATGACAAAAGCTCGATCCTTGAGACGATCGAGTGGCAAATGCGCGATCGCTCTCTATTTTCCAATCTGACAGATAAAAAAAGTTAAGGTCGTAACATCCAACTCACATCCGGATCGGGCAAACAACTGCAAGTAAGTCTATAACATGAGTGGGGTTATCCTCTGCGAGTTTCCCTTTGTGAGTTCGGCGATCGAACTTACCGAACTTGTTGAAAAATTTATTTTAAATTCCGTGCAATCTCGGATGACAGATATTGAAAATACATCCAAGCTAAGCCTAGCAACAATTGCATTTCGATCGAACTATTTAAAACATCGATCGTCTTGTATTTAAATGACTCTCACTTCAGAATTTCAAGGCTGAAAATCTCTGAGTCTTGTGGAGTGAGACATCTCAATGCATGGGTTCGAGACTTCTAGATTATTCGTTAATTATTACATCTGTTCGCTCTATGTCACCAATCGTTCTCACTCTGGGCGTTGTTATCGCGGCACTGATTTGTTTTATTGCCGAGTGGTTTCCGATCGATATCACAGCAATTATTGTTGCGGTTATCTTAATGATCTTGGGATTAGTTACTCCCCAAGAGGGAATTTCTGGGTTTGGAAATACCGCAACAATTACCGTAATGGCAATGTTTATTCTCAGTGGCGGTATTGCCCGAACGGGAGCGATGCAAATGATGCGAGACTTCCTGCTGAAATGGGGGGGAGAAAAACCCTCGCAGCAAATTCTTTTGATGGGACTTTTATTAGGACCGATTACTGCCTTTATTAATAATACAGCAGTTGTGGCTGTCTTTTTGCCAATCGTAGAAGAATGGTGCAAAAAACGCGGTATTTCTACATCTAAGCTGCTCATTCCTCTCTCATATGTCACAATTTTGGGCGGTATGATGACCTTGCTGGGAACTTCAACTAATCTCCTGGCTAGTGGAATTTCTAAAAACTTGGGATATGATGAGTTTTCTCTATTTGCATTTACTAAGGTTGGGATTATTTTATTTATTATTGGTATCGCTTACCTATCGATATTTGCACCTCGCTTATTACCCGATCGCAAGCAATCGAATGGCGAACAACTTTCTCTCGACTATGGAATCAAAGACTACGTGAGTGAAGTTGTTGTCAAGCCAAAATCGAGCCTCGTGGGAGCAACCTTACGCTCGAGTGAAATTCAACGAAAGTTCGATTTGGACGTGCTCGAAATTATTCGTAATAATAGTCATTTCCCTCAACCGATTGCCGATAAAAAATTGGCAGTTGGCGATATTCTTCTGGTTCGCGGCGGTCGGCAAGACCTACTCAAAATTAGAGATGAAAGGGAAATTGATATTCTTCCCGATGTCGAATTTAGCGACAACTTTTTCTCCAATTCCGATATTTCGGATGAAGAAGGGGTGGCTGAAGTCCTAATTTTATCGAACTCAAATTTAATTGGTTCGACGCTCAAAGACTTACGATTTCGCCAGCGTTATAATGCAACGGTCTTGGCAATTCGTCGCGGTCAAGAATTGGTTCGCGATCGCATGGGAAAAGTCCCTTTAAAGTTTGGCGATTTACTCCTCGTCCAAGCACCCAAACAAAGTTTATTAGGTCTGCAAACCAGCCGAGACTTACTCGTAATCGAACAGCGAGATGTTGAAAACTTACGCCAAGAAAAAGCAGGCATTGCGATTACGATCGCCTTGGGTGTTGTCTTATCATCGGCTTTCAGCGTGCTGCCCATTTTAGTCAGCGCTTTAGCTGGAGTCGTCTTGATGGTCGTGACGGGTTGTTTGAAACCTGGTGAAATCTATGAATCCGTGCGTTGGGATATTATCTTTCTCCTCGCAGGACTCATTCCGATGGGAATTGCTATGGAAACCTCGGGAACGACTCAATGGTTAGCAGATAAACTGGTTATTGTCGGCGCAAATCTTTCGGGCTATTGGATTTTGCTCAGCTTTTTTATCGCCACTATTATTTTGACCGAAATCCTCTCGAATAATGCCTCGGTGGTGTTGATGATTCCCGTTGCGGTAAAAGTTGCTGAAACCTTAAATCTCAATCCCTATGCTTTTATGTTTGCCGTTACCTTAGCCGCATCGAACAGCTATCTAACTCCGATTGGTTACCAAACGAATACAATGGTCTACGGTGCCGGCGGTTACAAATTTCTTGACTTTACAAAAGTTGGCGTTCCCCTCAGCGCGATCGTCGCCCTGTTAGCGCCTTTACTCATTACCAAGTTTTATGGGTTGTAAGTCAGAATTTATCGATTTGGTTTGTCGCCGACGATCGCAAGACGATCGCTCGAGATTGACTGAAACGAAAATGACGGCCATTCATCTCCATTTTTTAGCTTGCCGATCGCCCTTGTACTAACATTTGCAGTCCGTATTTGCCGATCTCAATAAAATTACCCAGACGATCGGGATGAAATCTCAAAAAACAGTCAATTTCATGAGTTTATCTCCGTAAAATCTCGGAGATTTGACAGTTGATTAAGAATAGATGAAGCAAAATCTACGGATTTTAAAACCTTGTAGAAGCCAGATGCTCGTTATCGAGACTTAGGTTACAATGAGGCATTAATTACTAAATTCAACAAATATTGGAGCTAATTAATGAAACACCGTGGTGTGACGGTTTGGTTCACCGGCCTCAGTGGCGCAGGCAAAACCACCATTACCAAAGCCGTAGCCGAAAAGCTGACATCGCAAGGATGCAAGTTAGAAATCCTCGACGGTGACATTGTTCGAGAAAATCTCACCAAGGGATTGGGATTTAGTAAAGAAGATCGAGATATTAACGTTCGTCGCATCGGTTTTGTCGCACATCTACTCACGCGCAACGGCGTTATCGTTTTAGTTTCTGCCATTTCTCCGTACCGCGAGATCCGCGAAGAACTCAAAGAGAAAATTGGTGATTTTGTCGAAGTCTTCGTCAATGCTCCCTTAAATGTCTGCGAAGATCGAGATGTCAAGGGACTTTACAAAAAAGCACGTTCTGGAGAAATTGCTCAATTTACGGGAATTAGCGATCCCTACGAACCCCCGACAAATCCCACTCTAGAATGCCGCACGGATTTAGAGGAAGAAGCTGAAAGTGTTGAGAAGGTGTTAAAAACCCTCGCAGAACTCGGCTATCTCGAGTTGGCTTAATTGTTCGACTGACAATAGGACTTTCACGATCGGGCGATCGCCCGATCGTATCCAACTCGGTTGAGAGGGCATTTGTTGGCTAAATGCTCAAATAAATATATGTCTTTTGCTCGGTGCGTGCGTGTTTGCGAAAAATGCTCGCACTGACGCAGAAAATTAACTTGACCCGAGATATTAGATATTTGCTGAATGCTCGAACTTGCTTGGGTACAATAGAACCACAGCAGGAGACGATATCAGACTACCAAAGCATGGCCAAAAAGAAATCAAAGCAGTCCAAACGAACGAAAAACGCAGAACCCTTAGTTCAAGCCGCTTCTAATCCTCCAGCGGAAGTCGTGTCTATTACTAGCCGGCAATCATCGCAGGAGAAATCGATTTCCTCGGAAGGTGAAACTGCTACTCCAGAGGCTGTCACTCCAGAGACTGCCACCCCAGAGACGGTCACCCCAGAAGCTGAGACTTCAGAAGCTGAGACTTCAGAAGCTGAAACTTCAGAAACTGAGACTTCAGAAACTGAGACTTCAGAAACTGAGACTTCAGAAGCTGAGACTTCAGAAACTGAGACTTCAGAAACTGAGACTCCAGAAACTGAGACTCCAGAAACTGAGACTCCAGAAGCTGAGACTTCAGAAGCTGAGACTTCAGAAGCTGAGACTCCAGAAGCTGAGACTTCAGAAACTGAAACTCCAGAAGCTGAGACTTCAGAAGCTGAGACTCCAGAAGCTGAGACTTCAGAAACTGAAACTCCAGAAGCTGAGACTTCAGAAACTGAAACTCCAGAAGAAACAGCACAAGAGGAAACACCTCCTGTCACCACATCGGAATCTTCTGTCTCCACACCGCCAACACCACCCACCCCACCCACACCACCAACACCACCCACGCCGCCCGCTCCATCTACAGCATCCGCAAGTGAGGCCACCCCAAGTTCCAAACCTTCAATATCGGTTGAGTCCGGTCGCAAAAAGAGTATCGGATCGAGAAGTCCGAAAAAAGCCGGTTTCTCCCGACCGAAAAAAGCCGTTCTCATTACCCAGTGCGGTGACTTTAACGCTGGTGATACCATCACTCTGCCTTACAGCGGTCGCACCGTAACGCTCACGAGCTTTTACCAGGGAGAAACTTCGGGTGACTGGTGGGCTGCTTTCGAGGGAGGCTCCGTACAGGTTAAAGTCTTGAAGCAATCGTCTGCTTCCAAAAGCGTCTGAGGGAACCAGAGCGTTGACTTCATTGGAGTCCAACCTAAAGCACTCTATACGCGGGTACTTGGCAAGAAGCTCATCGAAACTTTTTCTCTCAACTCGCATCTATACGGCAGTTTGCAAAGTGGAATCCCTGTTGAGCTAGAGAGCCTTAGCTCTCCATTACTTTTAGCGAGCTGCCGTTTCGAGAGCTTCTTCTCGAGAACGTAGGATTTCGACAGTAATACAGCCGCCAAAATTAGGAATGGGGGCCGCTGTTTTGGAGAGGCGAACTTGAACTCGTCCAACCCGACCTCCATCTAAAATTGCATCGGCGATCGCTTGAGCTAAACGTTCGATCGTCGAATATTTGGATGTCTCGATAACTTGTCGGGCGGCGGAAACGATCGGACGGTAATCTAAGGTATCTTCAAGACGATCGCTCTGTCCGGCTGCTTTCAAATCGAACCACAGCTTCAGGTCTACTTCAAACCACTGACCCAATATCCGTTCTTCTGGTAAATATCCGGTATAGCCGTAGCAGCGCAACCCCGTGAGTTGAATCGAGTCCATAAATAAAAGTCAAGTCAAAGTTTAGAATCGTTCGATCGCTTGGTTCGTCGAAGGAGATGTATCTAGACTAAGGTTCGATCGGTGCTATCTTTACAAGTCATTTTCTTGCATCGCAGACACAATGACAATCAATTGTCGGGTGAGTCGTTTTCCCAAGGCATTTTACTTTTCCATTTCTCATCTCACCGCATGTGGCTCCCGATCGGGTTCTATTTCGATCGAAAACGCGATAAAAGCGGACGATCGGACTCGAACCGACGACGTTCAGCTTGGGAAGCTGACATTCTACCACTGAATTACGTCCGCTTGACATAGATGTTGCATCGATTTTGGCTGGAGCGATTTTTAGAAAGCTAGCCTCGATTTTTGTCTAACGTCCACCTATTATACAACATGGCAAAGCTGGCAAGAAGTCTGAAAAAAGCCTTATCGTTCAGTTTCCCAGGAGTCTCGATCGACGAACTCGGACGCAGGTGGCTTGGAGCGCATACCCGGAACTCGCTCTCGCGCCGTTTGAAACACTAACTCGCTATCGAGATCGCCAACCCACCGCCAATGCCAGGGTTCGTAGCTCACACAGGGATGAGTGCGGGTAAAAGAGAGTTCAAACCCGTAATCTTGGGCATTTTTCATCAACCACCGTCCGGCATCCGTTAGCTCGAAATCTTGACTGAAATCGTACCAGGAGTTCGCGCCGTCGCCGATATCGATCGCGTAGCCGGTATGGTGTTCGCTGTGACCTGGAGGTGCTGAAACGCGGGCGCGTTGTTGCAAGCTTTGACCTCGTTGGGCGGCGATCGTATAAAACAGCTCGGTTTGGATGGCGCGATCGCGAAATCCAGACAGCGGCACCAAGATAACTCCATCGGCGGCCGCTGCAATCTGCATTTCCCGAAAACTCGTGGCGGCAGACCGTGCCAAGCGTTCGCCGTTGCCAATCTCGACTAAGTTTTGGGGAAGGGCTTCCGTATAGGGAAGATGACCGTAGAACGCATCGGGGGAGACGGTCGAGCAATTGAGGGCCGTTGGCTCGATCGAGTCTGACTCTTCTGGGGGAGAAACAGAGGGTTTAAAAGACTCAGACAATACCGGGCCTGGCAGCCCCAAAAACAGGCAACTCGCGATCGCCATTGAAGGAAGGGAAACCTGCTGAATTTTCAGTCGAGACCACACAGTCATAGAGATTCGGAAATGCTGAAATGATTATACAGTCGTGCGAACGCGAGTTCAGTGTACTTTGCCTGTTTGAAGGTAATTTCTCGATCGAGATAAAAAGAGGGGAGTTCGCAAACTCCCCCCGAGGAAACTCTTCATGATTTCGGAATTCCCTATCGAACGGCTAGCGTCCGACGTTTGGTCACCATGCGATAGGCAGAAATCGTATCTCCGTCTTGCCAGTCATTAAAGCTTTGGAGACCGATGCCGCACTCGTAGCCCGAATTGACTTCTTTCACGTCGTCTTTCATCCGCTTGAGAGAGTCGAGGAAACCTTCGTGAACGACCTTGTTCCCTCGAGAAACTCGCACTTTGCAGTTGCGGATGAGTTGACCCGACTGAACGTAACAACCGGCAACGGTTCCCCGACCGACGGAGAATACGGCTCGGACTTCTGCTTGGCCGAGGGGTTCTTCGACCAACTCGGGTTCGAGAAGACCTTCCATCGCTCCCTGGATATCGTCGAGCAGTCGGTAGATGACGCTATATTCGCGTACGTCTACTCCTTCGTTTTCCGCAGCTTGCCGCGCGCCGCTCGCGAGGGCGGTGTTGAAACCGATAATCACCGCAGCACTAGCCGCAGCCAAATCTACATCGGTTTCGGTGACTTCTCCTGGGGCGGCCATGAGCACTCGCAACTGTACTTCGTCTTGGGGAAGTTGCTGGAGAGACCCAACGATCGCCTCGACAGAACCCTGAACGTCGGCTTTGAGAATCAGATTGAGTTCTTTTAGCTCTCCCTGTCGTTTGGCTTCCGACAGGCTGTTCAGGCTCACCGTTCGACCGGACGCGGCCGATTGCAGGCGACTCTGACGTTGCTTGTCTGCTTCTCGCTCGGCAATGGATCGGGCTTCTTTCTCGTTCAAATACACGTCGAACACATCCCCAGCAGCGGGGACATCGTTCATCCCAAGGACTTCTACGGCAAAGGAGGGGGTTGCCGCTTCGACGCGATCGCCGCGATCGTCCACCATCGCTCGCACTTTCCCCAGTACGGAGCCGGCAACGATTACATCCCCAACGCGCAGGGTTCCGTTTTGCACCAGCAAAGTGGCAACCGGACCTCGGGCTTTATCCAAGTGGGCTTCGATCACCGTACCTTTGGCAGGTCGATCGGGGTTGGCGACGAGTTCTTCCACATCGGCAACCAGGAGAATCATTTCCAGGAGGCTATCGAGGTTTTCTCCTTGGATCGCGCTCACGGGAACCATAATTGTTTCGCCGCCCCACTCTTCGGGAACCAGAGCGTGTTCCATCAATTCTTGCTTGATCCGATCGGGCTGGGCTTCTTCTTTATCGATTTTGTTGATTGCCACGACAATCGGGACTTCGGCTGCTTTCGCGTGGTCGATGGCTTCAATGGTTTGAGGCTGCACCCCGTCGTCGGCAGCAACCACCAGGATCGCGATATCCGTCACCCGCGCTCCCCGCGCCCGCATCTTCGTAAAGGCTTGGTGACCGGGGGTATCGAGGAACACGATTTGTTGGGTCGTACCATCTTCTCCGGTGATATCGACGTGGTAAGCTCCGGTGTGCTGGGTAATTCCCCCCGCTTCCCCGGCGGCTACTTTCGTCTGGCGGATGGTATCGAGCAAGGTCGTTTTTCCGTGATCGACGTGACCCATAATCGTCACGACCGGAGGACGAGATTGGAGTTTCTCCAAATCTCCTTCGTCGATCATCTCCGTTCCCTTACGGGCTTCGGATTTGGCTTCGGGGGTTTCGACGAGAACGCCTAACTCTTCGGCCACGGCTGTTGCTGTGGGCAGATCCAACGTTTGGGTCACGTTGACGGCGATCCCTTTCATAAACAGGCGTTTGACAATTTCCGTATCCGGGACCATCAGGGCGTTAGCCAGTTCTTGCACGGTCATGCTATCGGAAATTTCCAACATTTCCGGACGCTCGACTTTCGGTTCGCTGTTGCGTCGATTGTTCCGTCCTCCTCGCGAGGAATTGTTATCCCGAGAGGGGGGTTTTTTCGCCCTGACGCTTGTCGATACCGAAGCAGTGGATTTGGGCGTAGAGGCTTTGGGCGGCCGGGCGATGGACAGACTGACCTGAGCCGAAGAGACCGCACTGCTCAGCAGCTCCGTATCGAGTTCGTCGTCGTCGTCGTCGATGGGTTTGAGCCTGCGACCGCGCTTGTTAGTCTTGCCTCCCTTATCGAGCAACTCTTGGACTTCATCTTCCTCTTCCCGGCGTTTTTTCTCCGGTCGCTTGGGAGCGCGAGACGGTTTGGGCTTGAGGATGGGATCTTCGACTTCAACAGCGTCGAGCTTATCTTCTTCGATTTTCTCGGGATCGACCGCTTTAGCGGTATTGACCTGGACGATTTGCTGGGGTCGCTGTAATTTGGGAAGTTCCGGTCGAGGGCTGGTCTCGGCGGCGGGCTTAGATCTTGAAGGTCTGCTCGGCAGCCGTTTTTCGGGTTTGGAGACAGTAGGTGCTTTTTCCTCCGGGCGATCGATCGGTTCTTCTTCCTCTACGGGTACGGGGCGATCGCTTTTTTGGGGTTTCTTAGGAACCGGACGGCTGCTCGCTGGTTGTGCTGGAGCGCTACCGGAACGGGCGACAGGTCGTTTGGCCGTCGGTCTGACTGGGGGCGCGAGCAGCGAGACTCCATCGTCGTCGGTCTCCACTTCCGGTGGCGCGGGGTCGGGCGCGGGTGGAGAAGTACTCGGAGGTCGGGCCTCTTGGGGAACGCTCTGGGCAACTGCCCCTCCTTCTTTGGAGTCGGGAGGGATGGGGGGAGTCTCCGGTGCGGGAGGCTCGGGGGATTCTGAGGTCGGTCGAGCCACCGGGGGCTTGGGCTTGGGCGATGTCGCCGTCGCAGGAGAGTTCGCCGAACGAGGAGATTGAGGATTCAATACCAAAATTTGCGGTTTTTGAGGAGCTTTCGGACGTGGGTTGGTGGGTTTTCTAACGGGCTTCACGCTGCTTGAAGAGGGAATACGATCGGCTACCGACCGGATTCGATCGGCATCATCTGATGTAATTGTACTACTATGGCTTTTCACTGCGATGTCAAGTTGCTCGCAAATCGTTAAAATATCCTTGTTTTTTAAGTCGAGTTCGTTTGATAACTCGTAGATTCTAACTTTGCCGTTGCTCATCCACTCTGACCTCTTGCGGGGGAAACTAGGACTTTAGGAACTGGGTGTCGGACACTGGGGGGAAAAATGAAAGCGATTTGAGTTTTGGGTCGATCGAGCGCGATCGCCGAACACCTCTTCTTCACGGATGCCCTAGACTTGATTCCCCATCTTCTATCGACGCTAAGCGCTGCCATAAGGTTTGGTACAGTTGAGGGGGGATAGTGACTTTCAGGGCATTCCCCAGTCGATTTTTTTTCTGAGCGATTTTCAGGCACTCTGCCCGGACGCAGATGTATGCCGAACGCCCCATCCCTTTGTCTAATTGTAGCTGATGGGACCCATAGAGCCGGACAACGCGCCATAAAGTCTCGCGATCGGCAATTTGCCGACAACTTACACAACGTCGGTATTTAGGTTTCATCCTCCTCTTGAGTTGCTCGGGTAACGGGGACTTCGGTTTCGACTTCCACCGGATCGGTTTCGGCGACTTCCTCTTCGGCGATTTCCTCTTCGGGGGCGGTCTCCGGCAGGTCGTCGAGTATCTCTTCTACTAGCTCGACGGGGACTTCGGATCGTTCTTCCGAATGCTCCTCGGGCAGCTCTTCGGATCGTTCCGATTCGAGTAATGGTTCTTCGACCGGCAGCTCTTCGACAGGTGGTTCCTCTGCGGGGGGCACGTACTTGGCACTGTCTTTAATATCGATTTTCCAACCGGTCAAACGAGCTGCCAGACGCACGTTTTGCCCTTCTTTCCCGATCGCCAAACTCAGTTGGTTCTCCGGTACGAGAACGTGGGCTTGGCGGGCTTCGGGATCGACCAGGCGCACTTCATCGACGCGGGCGGGACTCAAGGCATTCGAGATATAGGTCGAAGGGTCTGGAGACCAGCGAATTACGTCGATTTTTTCGCCGCGCAATTCGTTAACGACCACCTGAATGCGCGATCCCCGCGCCCCGATGCAGGCCCCGACGGGATCGACTTCTCGCTCGAGAGTATCGACGGCGATTTTGGTACGCGGACCGACATAGCGAGAAGGGGGATTGGCTTCGCGGGCGACGGCAACGATTCGCACCACCTCGTCTTGAATTTCGGGAACTTCGTTATCGAAGAGGTACACCACCAATCCAGCATCGGCACGGGAAACCAACAATTGCGGCCCCCGTTGCGGTCCGGCGCAGACTTTTTTGAGATAAACCTTAAAGGTGGCGTTGGCGCGATAGTTATCGTTCGGTAGCTGTTCCCGTTTGGGGAGTTCGGCTTCGACTTCCGGTTGCCCGAATCCGCTGCTAATCGCCATCACCACCGACTGGCGCTCGAATCGCAGGACGCGCGCTTGAAGGACTGTCCCTTCGAGGTCTTGGAACTCTTCTTGAATCAGCTTGCGCTGTTGGTCTCGCAGTTTTTGGGCGAGGACTTGTTTGGTTTGAATGGCGGCCATCCGTCCGAAATCGACCCGTTCTGGGGTGACATCGAGCACCACCGTATCTCCGAGTTGGGCTTCGGCAGCCACTTCTTGCACTTCCCGCAGGGAAATTTCGTGGTCGGGGGTGGAGATATCTTCGACGATCGATTTGGTGGCCAGGACGCGGAACCCTTCTTCTTCCACATCGAGTTCGACCTCGAAATTATCGAAATAATGTTCGTCGAACTGAGTACTATCCATGCGCTGGGTGCGGCGAAAACGCTCGTATCCTTTGAGAAGCGCTTCTCGCAATGCCGCTTGCACCGATTGCTTGGGTAAATTTCGCTCTTGAGAGATACTATCGATCAATTCCCCCAAACCGGGGAGTTTCACCATGGACATAGGATTAATGTTGAATTAATTTTTCAGGGTCAATTTTTGGCGTGTATGCGTTAAATCTTCAGTGGTGCGAGGAACTCGGGCGATCGCGTCGAGTCCGGGTGCGAGTCTTCTCTGGTCTGGGCTACGGATCGCTGAGCTGAACCTCGGTGACCAGAGGACGGGGAATAGCCATGACGCGACCTTTGCGATTGATATAAACCGCCTCGTCGTCGCGCTTGACGAGTTGACCTTCCCATTGTTGCCGTCCGTCAATGGGTGGGTCGGTTTTTACCGTGACAGAAAATCCCTTGAACGCCGTAAATTCTCGATCGGCACTCAGTTGCCGCGAAATTCCCGGACTAGAAACCTCCAAAACGTAAGCATCGGGAATTAGCTCGGCAGCATCGAGTGTCGCCTCAAGAGATCGACTCATCTTTTCGCAGTCTTGCAAACTCGTACCGTCTTGCGAGTTGCGAACGTCTACCCGCAAGACGGGCGGACTGTAGTGCGTTTGAAAAACAGCACCCACTAATTCCAAGCCCAACTCTCGGGCAACAGGTGTGGCCAAGTCGATAATTCTGGGGATTAGGGGATGAGTCATATCGGCAATAAAAAAAGAGGGGGATTACCCACTCCCACAGCATAGGCTTTTAAGTTCGATTCGGTTCGATCGATTTTTGCCTATCGGTTGAGTTTTGCTCGATCGTCACGATCGGGCAAAGCTTTGATTTAACAGTTTAACATACCGAAGGAGGTTGGGGGAGATGGGGAGAAATGGAGGAAACGGGGGAAATGGGGGAAACAGGGGTAAAGATGACGCGGTGACGCGGAGAGGGGAGAAACGGGAGTATTTAACGTTCATCATTCATCATTTTTCCGCGCTTCCGAACTCCAAGCCTCCGAAGCCTCCGAAGCCTCCATTCCCCAATCTTGAAACTATTCGTGCAAATCGGCTTCCCAAACCGCGATGTAAATGCGATCGTCTTCGTCTCGTTGGATGATACCTTTGAGGCGATCGCGGCGACCGCTTGTAAAATCAAATCGATCGACTTTGCCTCGATACACGGCTGTCAATCCCTTCTCAACTTTGACTGAAAGGTTGTTGCTCGTCATCTCCTCTAAGGTTGCCGAGAGGGTGTCGATCTCTAAAGACCCATCGAAGGTGGCTTCTGTTTGCCGCAATCGTCCGGAACCGGGATCGAATAAATACCCCAAATCCACTTTTCCAGGGATTCGATCGCGATAGAGAACGGCTTGAGTATTCCACAATCCACTCGACTCGCGGGTGGGTTCTCCGAGGGCAAATTCGATCGCGCTGCGTTGAGTTCCCGGCGCAAATCCAGGTACGTCTGTCGATCCCCGGTTCGATTCGGAGGCGGGCGGGTTGTTGGCTTCGGGTGTTTCCGGTTCGGAGGTCGCAGCTTCGACTTCTTCGACTTCCGCTGGTGTGGGATCGGTTTGAGGATCGGGAGTGGTGGCAATCTCGGGCGGGTCGTTGGCGGGTTCGTCGGGTTCGGATGTGTCGGGTTGGGATGTGTCGGGTTGGGATGCGTCGAACTCGGGTGCGGGATTTGGCGAGGGTTTAGGATTGGGCGTGACGGCTGGCGGTGAGGTGTCTGGTGCCGGTTGGCTAGAAACCGGTTCGGAGGGAGGAGACTCGGGCGCGAACCGGGAACTGACAAACTCCCCACCGAATGCCCAACCCACCCCCAACAATCCCCCAAAGACAAACCCCCACAGCAAACATCCAGGCATACAGCCTCGCTGGGGTTGCGCCCGGACGGTATTGGAGGCAGAAGCCGGAGGAACGGGAGTATTAGGGGAAGCGACGGGAAGGGTGGGAGAGGTTGCCGGGGTTGGGGTATTGGGTTGCGTCGGCAGTCCGGGAGAAACCGCAACCGTCGGCATTGTCGAAGGCCGATTGCCACCGGAACCGGACGCGACATTCGGGGTTGCCCCTTGCAAGGCGGCGAGCATATCTCGGGCGGTGGCGAAGCGATCGCGCGCGGATTGGCGAATGGCACGTTCGAGGACGGCACCGAGGGATCTGTTAGAGACCGAGACATCCTGCCGCCACAAGATTTCCCCAGTTCTCCCATCGGCAGTCAAATCCTGGGGAAACTTACCAGAAAGGGCAAAAACCGCTGTCAGTCCCAGGCTGTAGAGGTCGCTGGCATAGGCCGGATGTCCAGCCGCTTGTTCCGGGGCGATAAATCCGGGAGTGCCAATCACGATCGAAGCACGAGCGCTGGTATTCGGGGCGTTGACGGCTTCTTTGACGGCTCCGAAATCGATGAGCATCGGCACGCCATCGGCCGCGCGCAGGATAATATTGTCGGGTTTGATATCTCGGTGGACGATGTGGCGGCTGTGGATGAAGTCAAGAACTGGAAGTAAGGATTCGAGTAGGGCCGTGACTTGCTCTTCGGTTAAATGCCCGTTGTGACGTACGGTTTCCGTGAGGGTGCTGCCTTCGATCCATTCTTGCACCAGATAGAATTCCCCACCTTCGGAAAAGTAGGCGTACAGTCGGGGAATCTGTCGGTTGTGTTCTCCCAACTCCTCCAATACCGCCCCTTCCCGTTGGAATCGCTCTCGTACCAGTTGCTGGGTTTGGGCATTTTGGGCGATCGGTTTAAGTTGTTTGATGACGCATCGCCGCATGGAGGGCATATGGGTATCTTCAGCGAGATACGTGCGTCCGAAACCCCCTTCAGCCAGGGTTTGTAGAATTCGATAGCGATTGTTGAGGATGTTAGCTGCCATAATTTTCAAAGGCGATCGCGCGGGCGATCGTTTACCCACACCATATATCGTTGACGATCGAGGTTTCCGATCTAATGACCCATTCAATTGTCTGCCCCGAATGGTTCTCTTGTCCGATCGAGTACGCGGAGTCTCAAGAGGTGAACTGAATATAGTCAGCGTCTCCCCTACTTTATAGCAACCGCCAGGGTAGTTAGGACAACGCGGTGACGCGGGGACAAGGAGGAATGCGCGTATCTCCCTCATCTCCCCCATCTCCCCTACCTCCGAAGCTCCCATGTGTAAGTGCCCAACAGCTTAGGAACTTTCTTGGCTCAACCAGGCGATCGCTCCTTTTATCCACGCTTCCGCATCGTCTTTGTTGACAAAATCTTCTTTTTGTGAAATCTCGTTGAGCGACTGTACTACCTCGCTGGGTGTATAGCCCAAAGCGAGCAACGTCATCTCTACATCTTCTCGCATGGCTGGGGTCAATCCAGCGGTGGGAGTCTCATCTAAACCTTCAAGCTGCCGCCATTGGGACAGTTTGGTTCGCAGTTCCAGGGAAATGCGTTCGGCCGTTTTCTTGCCCACGCCGGGAGTTGCCGAGAGGATGCGCGTATTCCCCGCCACGATCGCCCCGACTAAATCTGATAATTCTAGGGTATCGAGTAGGGCGATCGCCAGTTGGGGGCCGATGCTGCTGACGCTGATGAGTTGGCGAAATAAATCCCGATGGGCGAGGCTGGCAAATCCATACAAAATCGGTTGGTCGTCCCGCACTTGTAAATGGGTGAAAACCTGCACTGTCTCTCCGCTGGGGGGCAAGGTTTGGATGAGGCGCGGCGCAATTTGCACGTCGTACCCCACCCCGCGAACTTCAACCGTTAACATCGTGCGGGTGGGGCTTTGTTTTTGAATGCCAACAACCGTGCCTTTGAGGTAGCTAATCATTTACATCATCAGTGACAAATTAAGCTCGTGCGCCGCGTGTCATGGGGAATGGGGAAGCTGGGGGAGAGTGAATTAAAAATGCAAAATTAAAAATTAAAAATGCGCGTAGGGGGAACGGGGAACGGGGAACGGGACATGGAATATCTCGAATTTCCAACCCACCCGAACATTGAGCAGAGTCAGTATTTGGAGCTATGACTTTAGCAAAACTGACGTTAAATTATCGGAACTTGCGATCGAGGAATTCAAAGATTTCATCGAGTTGCCCACCCCAAAAGGTATAGTCGTGTCCCGCCCCTTCTACGGGATTGTAGCGGATGGGAATTCGATCGCCGTGGGTTTTCACCAGTGCTTGATAGAATAACCGACTTTGAGACTCGGGAACGATATCGTCGGCGGTTCCATGAGCCAGATATAAGGGCATTTGCCACTCTTCCACTCGTTTTTGGGGATTATCCCGACCCGTCCAACGTTCCCGAAACCGGGCAAAAGACCCGTAAACCGCACTCATCAGGCGATCGTCTGGGGTATTCTCTTGGCTGAAATCGCCCGATACGCTTGCCCCCACCACAAACAAACCTGGATTTTCCAGGGCAATCAGCGCCACCCCGCGCCCTCCGGTGGAGAGTCCCAGTAGGGCGTTGTGCTGTCCCGGACGGAGTAAGCCGTGGCGATTTTGCAGGGTGGGAATCAACCGTTCTTTGACAAATTCACCGCCGGGAACGGCATTCCATCGCAGTTCCGTTTCTAGGTAGTAGGCACTTTCGTAAAGGGTTTGCCCCATTTCCGGCAAAATTAAGGCATACCCATAGCGATCGGCATATTCGACCAACGGCGCGTTTTCTACCCAACTCGATCTGGGAAAATCCCAGCCGGGAAGTACCAACAGGCAGGGGAAATCGAATGCCGAACCCTCTCCATAGCCGGGAGGAAGATAGAGATCGTACGCCACGTCATCGACGCTGAGGTTTCGATTCCAGCCGATTGTGGCGTTGGTGACGGTCATTCGAGCAACTGGCGAGGGTGGGGATGGGGAAGTGGCAGCGTTCGGTTTGAGGGAGTTGGCTGTTGTTGGGGAAGTGGCGGGTTCGGTTGGGGGTAGCTGACTCGAACAGGCGATCGATAAGGGGATGAGCCAGAGTCCCACGATTCTCGGACTCCAAACCGATCTACCCCAAACCGACGGGGCGGACAACTTGGCAGTGGTGGTGGTTTCTCCGGTCTCATCCGCGCGCTGGTTTTGAGTATTGCCCATCCTATTCCGAGTTTTCGGTTGACGATCGATGACTGAATTCGTTCCCCGTTCCCCGTTCCCCGATCCGGAGTTCCCTCTATTCTTCTAGTGGTTCGATACAACTGCGAACAACCCGATCGAGGGCGACGGAATGAGAGGCTTTAAATAAAATCCGATCGCCGGGTCGGACGAAATCTTGCAATTTGGCGGCGATCGCATCGTGGGCGTTGGCGGCGTTGGCATCTTCCCACTCAACGGTTGCCAACCCTTGCGCCCCGGCGGCCATCGCTTCGGCTTCGGGGGGATCGGCCAAGATAAAAAGTGCATCGATATCGAGCTGGCGTGCCATTTCCCCCACTTGTCGGTGAAATTCGATCGAACGCTCTCCTAGCTCCTTCATCGTCCCCAAGACGGCAATATGCCGCGTTCCTGGGGTGCGATCGAGCAATTTCAGCGCTGCGAGCATCGATTCTAACCCGGCATTGTAGGTTTCATCGAGAATCTCGATATCGTTGGCGAGGGTGTAACGCTTCGCCCGACCGTCGGGCAAACTTACCGACACTCCCGCTTCTAGGGGCGATAAATCGACATCGAGGGCTTTGGCGACGGCGATCGCCGCGAGGTAGTTGAGGGCGTTGTGTTCTCCGGGTAAGGGTAAGGGCAACTCCCGACCTTCGACCCGAATGCGATCGCCGTCGAGGAGTTCTCCGGTGACATCTCCCCCGGTTAATCCAAAGGTAATGGTTTTGCCTTGCCAAACCGTGGCGGCCGTTTCTATCAACCGGCGATCGTCGTGGTTGAGGATAGCGATTCCCGTCTGGGGCATTTCGGCGAGGAGTTCGCATTTAGCTTTGGCGATCGCCTCTCGCGAACCCAGCAAACCGATATGGGCCGTACCGACGTTGGTAATCACCGCCACGTCCGGTCGGGCAATGTGGGTGAGTTCGGCAATTTGTCCGGAACCGCGCATCGCCATTTCTACCACGGCAAAATCGCATTTCTCCGTCAGACCGAACAGGGTTTTGGGAACGCCGATTTCGTTGTTGTAGTTGGCTTGAGTTTTGAGAACCTGACCGCGAGTCCCCAGAACTGCCGCAATCAGTTCTTTGGTGCTGGTTTTACCCACAGACCCGGTAATGCCGATAACGGGAAGGCTGAAGCGATCGCGCCACCATCGACCGAGGGTTTGGTAGGCTTTGAGGGTATCATCTACTTGAAACTGGGGAATCGCCACCGGCAGAAGGCGATCGACGATCGCGGCTGCGGCCCCTTTCTGGGCGGCGGTTGCCACAAATTCGTGGCCGTCAAACTTCTCCCCCCGCAATGCCACGAATACATTACCCAGTGCGATGCTGCGGCTGTCGGTGGTGATGCCGCGACAGGAAAAGCCAGAATTTTGGGGCAGGTTTTGAGACCCGCGAACTTCGAGAATCTCTGCAAGCTGCGTGAGTTCGATCTGCATTGCCGCACACTCCTAGAAAAACGCCTTCACACAATTTCGATCGATCGATCGCAAAACTCGACCTTAATAAACCGCTGTGGGGAAGGTGACAAAACTATTTTGTTCGTCTACCGTCCCGGTAAAGGTTTCTGTAGTTCCCTGTACGGTGAGGGTGAGGGTAAACGGAATCGGGTCTTTCGTCGCTGTTTGGGCTTCGGCGTTGGGACAGCGACTGTAGAGGCTGACGGCGATCGCGTAACTGCCGGTTGGGGCCGCCGATGAGGGCCAGAAAATATTTTCGACGGGAGTGGTGGTGGTACTCTCGCACAGTGCGTTGGCATCGACATCCAACTTACCACCGGAATCGACCAAAGGAGTTTCAAAGCTGACGAGTTGCTCGTTCGGATCGAGAATTGTCAAGTCCAAATCATCCGTGCTATCCCACGTCAGGGTTGCCTGCAAATCCCCCGTACCGAGTTGGGTAATGGCAGTCAGGGTATAAGCCCCTTTGTGTTGACTGTCGAAGCCGTTGACGACGATCGTATAGATGCTGTTGCTCTCTAAAACGATGTCGAGTTTGGAATTGGTATTGCCTTCGGCGGTATCGTCATTTTCTCCGACTTTATTGCCTTGAGCATCTACCAGCAGCAAGTAGGTATCGAATTCTTCGCTTTGGAGGTCGATGGAAATTGATTGTCCCGCCCGACCGACAAAAGTGTAGGCATCGTATAAACTACCATCAGACTCGAATGTGGGGTCGCCTTCTTCTAACTTCCCTTCTTCTTGCAACAAAATTGCGGAGTTGACGGGACTTGAGGCTTCTGGAGCGGGTACGACCTCGGCAGGTTCGGCCGGTGTTGGATTTGGATCGGTGGGGGTCGATTCGGGTTCCGATTGAGGCGGATCGGTCTGGGTCTCGTCTTGAGCGATCTCGATTTTCCCTTGGGGCGATCGTCTCGAATCTTCAGATTGGGAGACCGATGACTTCAACAGGCGAGCCAAAGAAGTTTCTGACGAAGAAAGATTGCGACTTTCAGCTCGGGTCGCAATACCCAAGCTGCCGCTCGACAGGGTGAGAAGAAATGCGATCGAACTCAAAAAACTCAGTGGTCGCAGTCCCATGATGTCAACTTATTTTGAGGATACAGTTTAATGATACGATGGCTCGATTTTGGCCGTTCGTTTAGGCTTCGATCGTACCATAGCACATCCTCGTTGAAGTCTTGGAGATTCATGACTCTTTCGATCGATAAATCTCTCGATTTTCTTTTAATATTAATTAGACGGCTATCTAGTAATGAATTGCCATTCTCAGCCCTTTAGCATCGCGATCGCTCGGTTCGGGAATGGATTGCAATCCTAACAATAGAGATTGATGGGCGCAATAGGTTAAGATAATCGCATCGAGAATATCATCATTTGCTACATCTTTTTTGAGATAGCTACTTCTAATTTCGGTGAAGAGTTTACAACTTGAAGAACTCTTTTGCATCAGTAAATCAAGACGCTCTTGCCGACCGGCATCGTTTTTTTTCTTATGGGTGAGAGGTCGGTCTCCATTGAGTTGCCGAAAGAGGAGTTCGGGATGGCTTTCGAGTACCCGATCGCCTAACTCGGGTTGTTGTTGCAAAATTTCATCAACTTGGCGAATTTTTGCTGCAATATTCCATGATTGAATCGAGATTTTTTTGCCCGTTTTCTCTTGATTAATTCGACAAGCTTCTTCATATGAATTGGCATAAACGGCAGCACGAATCGGAGGCGAGAAAACCGATGATGAATACGATCGACCGAGTATTTTTCGTAAGAGGCGATCGCAATTGCGAGATGCTTCGCGATCGCCCAAACCAATGGGAATGTCGATAAACGTTCGACAAGCCGCTTTTAAAAGGTCAACGAGTTGCGATCGTTCGGCGACCACTTGATGTTGCCAATCTTTTCCGTCCCAGGAAATAACCAGCCATCCTCCACGGCATCCATCGATTCCCAAAGCCAGATCGGTCGTTTCCATCTTTCTCGGCAGCTCTCGATGTTCGAGCATTCAGCAATCGGTCGTCAGGTTAAGAGTCGGCTTGTTGGGAGTCAGAAAAATAGGAACTTTAGCTGACTCGGAATGTTCCCGATCCAGTGCAGCACGGCACAAATAAGCGATCGGTTCTCAAATCATCAAAGCTACCTATTCGAGGAATTTTGCACTCCGCACCGTGACACGAGTCTCATTGATGAGCTGATTCCTGACAACCGTTTGCTGAATACCAACCGAACAGCGCAAAGGAGAGTTAAGTTGCAATCATTTCAGGTTTGGGGAAGTTGAAGCAGCAGATTTGATGCGATTCTTGAGACTCTTGACAACACTCAATTTCTTGAGTTGGCCGATCGAAAAGTTGAGTACGGGTAGCCGATCGTACCATTGAGGAGTAATATCACTCGGGGAACTGCGCTGAAACCCAAAATAGGGAACGGTAATCAAACGATTGACATCTGAGAATTTGTTGTCAAAAAGGTTCAACGCTCCGTCCGGAGACATTGGGCTGCCGTCTGGATGGCCGGGAGGTCGCTGTAGCATACCTTCCAAGAAATCAATTAAGCGATCGAAAACTTTGCCATTCACGGCATAAAAATGAGTGCCGATGATTTTCCCAGAAAAGGGCTTGAGAATCGAAGAACCAATGCTTTCTAAACCTGAATATCCATCACAATAATATCCAAAGTTCAGGATATCCCAATCGACGGACATCATTTCCGCGATAATGGCCTCTTCATACTGCGGAAAATCTTTGCGGAATTCTAAGTCGTCTTCCAAAATCAAAACATTCTTGAAGCCTTCTGCTTTTGCAGTCTTCAGAATGGTTAAATGGCTTAAGAATACACCTCGAAATCCGATCGATTTAAATGGGCCGGGACTGTCGGGTTTAATGGCTTTAAATAATTCAACTTTATTGGGGGTGAAAGGCATCCCCGCAAGGTTGAGTTCTTGTGTCATCTCTTTGCGGCGATCTTCTCGCTCTGGTAAATTGATGACATAAGTCCGATCGAAAAAATCTATAAACTTCACAATTTTTCCCCGAATTCAGATTGTTAGAGCTATATTATATTTTATGTTATGTCGTACACACTGCTTCTTGCTTGGGCGAGGTCTAGAGTGAGGGTGAGTGTTGATTTCTAAATCCCAGTGATGGTCGGGCATTCCGCTAAACCCGTTCCTAAAAATAAAAATTTTTATCTCTAATAAACTTGCAGAATTGCGATCGAACCTAATGAGGGATAGGTCGTTAGACAACCAACGAAACATGAGTGCAGTGTTGCAGAAATAACTAACCTGCTCTTAACCGGTGAAAACGATGTATGGTAAGCATTTTTAACAACCCATAGCAGGCACTAGAATTCCCATCGAGAAAACCACCTATCCCGATCGAGCTTTGTCTAGCAAAAAAGAATTTTAGTTTTATATTTATATGGCGATTAAGTTTTGTGGATTTTGTGGGTGAGGAATGTTAGGTTTTCGATCGAGCGACGATGGCTATTCGACTTTTGTCGTTCCCTTCGGACAAACAACCTCGTTCTCTTTTAAGCTCGGTTCTCCAATTTCCGTCGGACCGGGAGTATCTGCAACGCAAACAATAGCTTCTGTCACATCGTCCGAGACGGCAAACACCCCACCCACAAAACTTTTGAAATCCTCATTTTTGGAAACGGCATAGTTAAAACTCGCCTCGTCTGTTGTTTGAATTGAATATTGATAGTCTTCGGTTTCTTCAGTTAGCTCTAAGTATAAATCTTCAACCGTCGTGGCAAAAGCTGCATTTTCTAAATAGTATGCTTCCTGGGAACGATTCATTGCTCCGGCATAGGTTTGAGCTTCGGCTTCTTTGAATGCAACCGAACCAATATCTGACTCCATATCCGATGTCATCTTATCCGTTGCGGCTTTAATCTGGGATTCAATATCGGCAACTTCACTGACATCTTTATCGGTACGGGAAAAGCGCATGACTTCTCCATTTGTTTCAATGGCAAGTTCGGTATCTGTCACCGTCAATTGGCCCCGTTCTCCATCGATAATAATTTCATCTCCCTCTACTTCATAAGGAGCCGTTTCATCATCGATCGAAGTAAAGACTTGACCGTCTTCTGTAAATTTCATGATGAACTCGACATCGCTCATCATTTGGGCAAAATACTGTTTCTCTTCTTCTGATAAACCTTCAGTTCCTGCACTCATATCAACGATCGCCTTCCAATTACCAACCACTAAAGAAGCGGGATCGGTTATCTCGGATGACCCGGTGGCTTCTGTTGTTTCCGTCGATGTGCCGTCTGCGGCCGTATTTTCTGGCTGCTTCGTACACCCGATCGCCAGCAAAAGGAACATCATCGGTAAGACGAGCGCTCTTTGAGAACCTAAAAACTTGAATACCATTAATAGACCTGCTTGCAAAGTTGAATAGAAAATAAGTGAATGAGATTAAAAGTTGTAGACTATCGATCGTATTTCTCTGAATGCTCTTTATAAAGATAGTGCCGACATGAAAAAATATTGAGTAATTTCGATCGACATGCATTCACAAAAATATACAAATTATCGTAGCTTTATCCCAACGCCCTTACTTTAAACAATGGAATTTCAGGTGTCAAGCACTTCTATCCTTAAGCTTGAATATTTCGATCGTTAAAGTCTTCTTATCGATCCCAATCTAAATGCCAATGTATTTATGTGGTGGACTCGGAATATTTAGGAGATTGAGAAAGACCGATGGCTGAATTCTAACATTTTCCCTTCCATTAAAGATAAAATCCAGTTAGAATTAGCAAGCTATTCGTTCCGCTCGTATAAAAATAAAATCACCGCTCGAAAAAGAACTAAATAACTGAAGCCCCAATTTTTTTTAGTGTTCTATATTTGTAAGAATTGCCAAAAATAGCAGTAAAATCAGAAGAATTTCATTCTTAGCACTTTATCAGTTGTGTATTAGTACTATTGAAAATAGCCTTTTCTATTTCTCACTTTTTATTTACTGTTTCCTATTCCTAAACCTAAAAAACTAGTAAATATAAAGCGCACAAAATACTATGAGATGACGAGATTGAAGCTAGATAAGAATCTTTTTATTCACCATTCGTCTCGGCCTCAGAAGTTTCCGGTGTTTCAGATTCCGGAGTCGGTTCGGTGGTTTCGACTGGGGGAGGTTCGTTAGGAGTTTCGCTGGGAGTTTCTACAGCTTCAGGAACAGTTGGTTCTTCTGCATTAGGATCTTCTGGATTAGGAATAGACTCGGGTTGGTTTTCAGTTTCCGAACTGGCTTCGGGAGGTTCGGACTCTTGCGGTTCGGCAAGATTTTCAGTCGCCTCTCCATCTTCAACATTTGTTGGTGGCGTTTCGGTGGCTTCGGTGTCTGGGGATGGGGGTGAAGGCTCCGATTCTGGGTTTGCTTCTCCTTCGGAAGTCGCATCAGCCGGTTTGGCTTCAGTGGCTGGAGGGGTCTGGGTGGCTTCTTCATCCGCCTGCCACTCCGAAAGCGATCGGTTGACACCGTTTTCGATATTCGTGGAGATGAGGAGAACGGATAAATCCGTGGGAGATTCTGCCGTGGATTCTGTTGGCGACTCGGTTTGAGAATCGGCGATCGCATAGATGAAACTCTCGCTAAAATCCCGCTTTCCTAATTGAATTTGGGCCGTCGCTTCATCTTCAAATTTTACGTCTATTTTGGCTTGGGGTTCGTCGAGTCCGTATTCTCCGAGTTCGTTCGGTGCTACGCTCAAAATTCGATCGCTTTTGGCATTGGTTAAAGCATCTAGTAAAAACAAAATGTAGGCATTTTTGGCAAGGACTGGAGTCTTTTGAATTTCCGATTCATCTGCGGCTTCTACCACTTGAAATTCCCAGCGAGGTTCGGTGATATTTTCTTCATCTTCAGCCGGAAGTCGCTCGAACTGTAGCGTTCGATCGGGAGTTTCTAGAGTTAATGCCACCACTCGATCGATCTCAAAATTAAAGACCTGCTGCTGTTGTAATTGTGCTGCTTGACGTTCTGGAGCGATCGTTCCCTCATATACTGCTACGCCAGCGGCCAGCACTAATGCCGAAGCAAATAATATCTGAGTGGATTTTTTAAATTTCATAGTCAGGTCTAATGTGAATGATTTGAACTCCTGGCTAGGGAAAGGAAACGGGAAAAAGTTAGAAGAAGCAATAAGACGATCGGGATTTTAGCTTTTTATCTTCAGCATTAATTGGTACTTTTTTTCGTCTTTTGGAGAAGGTGGAAGACTTTCGATCGCATTCAGCCAACCTCACCAATTAACGCCGACTCCACCAAATTACACCACTAGCAGCTAATCCCATGACCGGAAAAATGGCGATCGTCGCGATTAAAATTCGGGCTTGTTGTGGCGTAATGGGTAGCGTTCGATCGTTCGGTTCCCTCGGTCGAATTGAGAGCAGTTGTTCGTTTTCCTGACTCAACCAATTCACTGAATTGATAAACATATCCCCATTGAGCACCTGTCCGAACAAACCATTGGTAAAGAAGTCCGAATCTCCCAACACGATTAAGCGAGATTCTTGAGTCTCGGCGGTTTCTGGTGTGGCTTCTGCCTCGGAGGCTTCGGCTTCTGCGGTTTCGGTTTCTGTCGCTTCCTCGGCTTCTGTTACTTCGGCTTCTGTGGTCTCTTCAGCTTCCGGGGTTTCTGC
>JAXHUC010000229.1:2324-5014 GCA_034189805.1 Cyanobacteriota bacterium | reverse complement strand
CCTAGTCTCGACTCCTCGTGTAGATTGCCACGATAAACTCGAAGAGAAGCATTTCGGGAGCGATCGCAATGGAAGAAAAACCGAACAGAGGATTTACCCCCATCCGGCTTTTCCCGAGTAATCGCGGTCTTCATGCAGAGTTTGCCACCCGAGAGGAAGCGGTTGCCTTTTACCAACAAGGTGTGGCTGTAGGCAACCGCAACGAGATTACTGGCTGCATGGTGATTATGCTCGCCAGTCGCGCTCGACATTCGGAGAATCCAGACTCGGAGAGTTCTTTGTAGGCGATCGGGTACGCTCTGGGAGAGTGCGATCGCAAACTCTCCCACCTCCCGCATCGGCTCGCATCTCCTTAAAGGGTATCGGTAATCACGATACCCTTGGTGAAATCCAAGAGATGGCAACGGTTACAGAGGTTGAGCTGTACTCGATCGTCTTCGGGGATTCTTTGTAGGCGATCGTTAACCCGCCCCACCTCTCGCATCGGCTCGCATGAAGAGTTCGTTCGCGCAGCGTCTCCACAGGAGAATCGCTAACCGTCACGCCCGCGCAATCTTTTTTTTCTGGGGCAGGCGCGACATTCTTATATATATCGAGAGCTGCCAAATTTTGAACGGACTACTTGCCGAAAAATGGGAGTCTCCCCTATCGGGGGTAATGCTATAAATGTGAGCAGTTGCGCGCGCGATGTATATTGTCAAGCCGTTCTCAAAGGACGGGGTTTCAGATCTAAGGAGTTTTGATGATGGTTATACCCACACTCGATCGAGGTCTCCTCAGCTTTGAGGCTTTTATTGCGGGCTACTCAGATAACGGTCGCTACAGCTACAGCTAGACTCTACTCAAAAATCGATCGAAGCTCTAAGTTTCGATGCCGGGATCTCGGCATCGGAATTAGTCGAAGTGAAGAAAGGAAACTCCAAAAAATTCGAGCAGGGAACTTGGGGGCATCCTCACGTCGCTCTTGATTTTGCCCAGTGGTTCTGATTCAAACGCTTATCTGGAGGCTTGAGTCGAACGGGCATTGGTGAGACACTACCGAACGGAATCGATCGAAAATTCGCCGTCTGACGCTATCGGAGTACCTGGAGTGACACCACCCATCGACCATGATGCTATCTTCAAAGAGCTGCTTTCTACCTTCTTTCTCGATTTTCTCGAACTGTTCGCCCCCCAAGTACTGGAATACTCGGAGCCAACGGAGTTTAGCTTAGAGCCAACCGAGACGGTTCGCGAGGTCTTCAGTCCGATTACCCAGGGGAAAAAGAAAGTCGCCGATGTCGTGGCTCGTCTCAAATTTCAAGACCGGGCGGCTTGTTTCCTCGTCCACGTCGAATCTCAGTCGAGTGCCTACAGCCAGGAAGACTTCCGATTGCGGATGTTTCAGTATTTTGCTCGCTTGCACGAGAAGTTTAGCTTGCCCGTCTATCCCATTGCCCTGTTTACCTTTGACGAACCTTTTCAAGAACAGGACAATCGCTATGTCGTTCGGTTCCCAGACCGACAGGTGTTAGATTTTAGCTTTGTGACCATTCAACTCAATCGGCTCAACTGGCGAGATTTTTTGGGGCGGGAGAATCCCGTTGCGTCAGCTCTGATGGCGAAGATGCAAATTGCACCGTCCGAACGCGCTCGAGTCAAAGCCGAGTGTTTGCGGTTACTTGCGACCCTTGAGCTAGATCGAGAGAAAATGGAGTTAATATCTGGATTTGTCGGAACCTATTTACCATTGAATGAGGATGAAGAAGAGGAGTTCGATCGGGTTCTCGAATCAATGGAGTTAGAAACCAAGGAGCGCGTGATGCAATTTGTAACGGACTGGGAACAGAAAGGACGGGAACAGGGTAGACAGGAGGGATTACAGGAGGGATTGCAGCAAGCACGTCTTGCCCGACAAGGAGATATTATCCGTATCCTTGAAATTCGGTTTGAAGAGATTTCCCTGGAACTCAAGGAGCTAATTGGTAAGATTGACAAGCTCGAAACGCTAGGCAATCTTCTGGTTCAGGCAGTGACGAGTCAATCTTTAGAAGCATTTGCATCGAGCGCTTCGGAGGTGCTCGAATCAGAGAACTCACAGCCGAGTTCTGATGAAGAAGAGATCCAATCCGATCTCGACGATTAAGGGGTCTGATGGATTTACTGAAGACGAGGATCTCCTCTCTAAGGGCATTTTCAGAAAAAACGGGAATTCCCGTTTTGAAACTCGTCGAAGTGAAGCAAGGACGAAATCGACCGACTTGGGGACATCCGAGAGTGGAACAACCGTAAGATTCAGATTCGTCCGAGCGATCGCTACGTCTGCTTGACATCCAAGTCGATTTCTCGATCGAAAACGTTGCAGACATGCCATCTCCACGTAAAGACCGCAAGCGCTCGACTCCGCTATCCAAAGACCTCATCTTTTCCCAATTCGACTCCTCCGATCCGTTCCCCATCGACTTCGACGATGCGTGGCAGTGGTTGGGATTCGGGACTAAGTACGATGCAAAAGTGTCACTGAAGTCGGCTGGATTTTCTGAAAGTATTGATTTTCGGAGTTTTCAGGAATCATCCGGAAAACTTCGAGGCGGTCGCCCTGCCGAACAAATTTTCCTTACCATCGACTGTTTCAAGACCTGGGCGATGATGGCGAACACTCACCGGGGCAACCGATGTATCAATTTTCCGAGAGTGGGACGGGCGTAAAA
>JAXHUC010000229.1:0-2224 GCA_034189805.1 Cyanobacteriota bacterium | reverse complement strand
GGCGAACACTCACCGGGGCAACCGATGTATCAATTTTCCGAGAGTGGGACGGGCGTAAAATCCGTATCCGTCCGAGCGATCGCTACGTGTGTCTGACAGATATGGCAAAAGCGGCGGGGAAGAAATTTAGTAATTGGTGGCAGTTAAATGACGCGCAAGATTATGTAGAGAAATTCTCTGAAAAGGCTGGAATCCCAGCCTTAAAATTAATTGAGATTAACAGGGGGCGCGGTAACGTTACTTGGGGACATCCAAAAATTGCTTTACGCTTTGCCCAATGGTGTTCTACTGAATTTGCCATCCAAGTGGATTTCTGGATCGACGAACTTCTCGATCAACAAACTTCTCACCACTGGAAAAGTCGAACTCGCCCCCATCGAATTCCCTCACGTTCTCAAAGCGATCCGGTCTAAGACGAAGGTGACAGACTTGGAAGTCTCTGTACGAGAGGATTTGGGAGATGGGTACGTTAATTACGTACCCATCGTAGACAGTCTCGGTCGCACTCAAGAAGCGCTTCTCCTTTCCGAACCCGCACTGACGATGATCGTGGCACGCTCGCGAACGAAACTCGGCAAACGGATGAATTTGTGGATTCACGCCGAAGTCCTTCCCACCATTCGCAAAAACGGAGAGTATCGAGTTACCGCCCCACCTCCTCGCCAACTCCCACCGACGCGCGACGCGATCGAGTATTTGCAACAGATATGGCGAAAGCGGCGGGGAAGAAATTTAGCCACTGGTATTCGCTAGACTCTACAAGGTCTTATCTTGAGACATTTGCAAGGTCGGCCGGGATCTCGGCTGACCTCCTCATCCAAATCGTCTCGACTGGAGCCAATGAGTTGCGTGGGACTTGGGCGCATCCCAAAATTGCCATCCGATTTGCTCAGTGGTGCTGCGACGAATTTGCCATCCAGGTGGATTTCTGGATCGACGAACTCCACCCCACCTGCTCGCCAACTCCCACCCACGCGCTTCGGCGATCGAGTATCTACAAGCTGCCAAAGATATCCCAGATGTTTTTGTTCAGAGCAAATCCTCGGGATTGACCCCTAATTCTCGCAGCCGTTCGGCGAATAACCGGGCTTTGGTTCTCTCTGATTCGGCAATTTCTTCTGCTCGGTCGGCTCGGTTTCTCTCGGAGGAGGCAATCTCTTGCGCTCGGTCGGCTCGGATTCTTTCCGACTCGGCTCGCTCTCGCTCCTGTCGCTTCTGCTGGATAATCTCGGCATAGGGGGCGAATAGCTCTCCATCGGGTCGGTACAGTTGCAACTCTCCATCTTCAACTTCAAATCTGACTTTCAATCGGGGGCTGACCCATCCATTCATTTCGGCAATGGGTTGGAAACGTTCTCGATCCGAACTGCCTTCATCCGAACTGCCTTCATCCAAACTGTCTGTATCCCGAAGCCATCCTTTGAGAGTTTGGCGATCGGGATCGAAAAGATAATACTCCTCTACCCCATGTTCTCGGTAAAATTCAAATTTCTTGTCTTCAAGTTCTTTGAGGGTATTACTGAGGGAAGCAATCTCGAAGACGACTTGGGGAGCGACATTCTCTTCTTCCCATTGCTTGTAAGAGCGACGTTCTCCCTTGGGTCTGCCAAATGCCACCATCACGTCGGGAGCGGCGGATGTGGTGGGGTCGCCCTCGATGGGATACCAGAGCAAATCGGCGGCGACGAAGGTATCTTCTAGCAGCGCGTCGAGTCCGCCGTGGATGGTGGTAATCAGCCTGAATTGAACGGTGTTATCAGCCAAGGGTAATCCGTCGCTTTCGGGGTAGACGATCGATTCGGAGACGAGTTGCTGAACCATAACATCGATCTGGGGTGGCATCCCCCTCATTTTACCGCTGTCGAGAGGCTCTCCCGAGCTACGGGGCTTGCAAACTGCCAAAGATATCCCGAGTATTGAAAACCCCATCCTCCGCGCCGCCCTTGATAGCCCTAAAATAAAGTGTCAAGGTGCGATTTGGGTCTCAACCGATCCAGCAGGAGAAACCGATGATAGGTCGTTTTATCAACCCCAAAACCGATTATGCGTTTAAAAAAATTTTCGGTTCTGCCCAAAGCAAAGACATCCTGATTAGTTTCCTCAACGGTCTCATTTACGAAGGCAATCCCACCATTGAGGATTTAGAAATTATCAACCCCAATCTACCGCCACAACTACAAGGGTTAAAAGATAGCTATCTCGACGTGAAAGCTCGCCTCAACGA
>JAXHUC010000228.1:0-5213 GCA_034189805.1 Cyanobacteriota bacterium | reverse complement strand
TGGTTTCGAGATTGGAGATGGTTTGGGCAACTTCGAGTGCTCGTTCCCGTTCTTCGGCGTTCGTCAAACCCCATACGATCCACAGCAATGCTTCATCTCGCCCTCTGTCGTTGGCAATCGTTCGGGCAACTTCTAAGGCTTGGGGGAAATCTCCAGCTTCGGCTAGAACGTAGACGGCGTGACCTGACCATCGGGAAACTTCCAGGGCTTCCTCGATGTTTCCCGCCTCGGCTAAAGCTTTGACGATCGTGTCTAACGCAAAATTTTGCAAGTCGTCGTCGGGAATCGTTCGGGCAACTTCGAGGGCTTGTGGGAAATCTCCAGCGTCCGCCAAAACCACGGCGATCGAGTTTAACGCCGAAGATCGAGCATCCTCCTCAGTAATGGTTTGGGAGACTTCCAAGGCTCGATCGATCTCTCCCACTCCAGCTAAAGCCCGCGCGATCGACTCTAAAGTCTGAGATTCTGAGGTTTGGGGAATCGTTGGCGATAGTTCCAGGGCGCGATCGACATCTCCAGCTTTGGCGAAGGCTTCGACGATGGGAACCGAGGCAACAGGTCCAACGCCCCATCCCCGATCGGCAACGGCTTGGGATAATATTTCTAGAGCCTTTTCGGGATTTCCGTTTTCGGCTAAGGTGTTCGCGATGTTCATCAACGTCCAAGCTTGCGTATCGAGATCGGCGATCGAATCGGCCACTTGCAACGCTCGATCGAGATTTCCCACGTGAGTATGAGCGATCGCCAGGGAACTTAAGATCCAATCTTCATTGTCGAGATCTTCAAGCACTCGAATCATTTCCGACAAGCTTTGCATATCTTCGGCTTGACTGAGATCGGAAATCGTCGATTGCAATACCAAAGCTTTGCGTTCGTCATCGGTGATGGTTTGAATCAGTTCCAGGGCTTGTGGAAAGTCTCCAGTATCGGCTAAAGCTTCGACGATTTCAGTTGTGGCCCAGATGCGAACTTCATCATCGGCAAGGGTGTAGGTTGGGAGTTGAACTTCGCCACTGGGGAGGGTTTGGGATAATGCGAGGGCTTCCTCAATGTTTCGGGCCTCGGCTAAAGCTTTGACGATCGAATACAATGCCAAGGCTCGAGACCCTTCATCGGCAATGATTTGGGAAACTTCTAAGGCTTCCTCGATGTTTCTAGCCTCAGCTAAGGTCTCGACGATCGAATCCAATGCCCTGGTTCGAGACTCGTCATCGGCAATGATTTGAGACACTTCTATAGCTTTTTGGGTTTGCCCGAGTTCGGCATAAGCCGTAGCGATCTGCTCTAAAAGTTCGGCGCGCGTGGCAACATCAACTTCTGTTAAAGATTCGGTCGCGGTGAGAGTCCGAGTCTTTGCAGGGAAAGAAACATCCCGAATCGGGGCGGAGATGGCTTGGCGATCGAACTGTGAGGGTAGCAGTGTCAGGGCAATGGGTAACCCAATTAATAGAGAAGCTTTCATTCGTGAAAAAATCAAAAAAGTTGGAGGCGGTACTGAATACTTCAAATGTAGCCGATCGATTTCCGTATTTTTTGCCAATCGATACTCGTCTCAATCTTTCAATCTATGCATAGAAAAAACTGACTGTTATAATCGCTAGAAATTACTAAAAACTGCTAAAAATTACCTTGAGGACTCACCATCGACCAGCATAACGAGGCGATCGAATCAATTACAATCCGCATTCTCAAAGCAAACGATAAAAAAGTACTCGATCGCGTTTTACCCGACGTATTTGATTTTGAAATCGATGATAAGTACCGCGCCGAATTTCTGGCCGACTCCAGGCATCATCTTGCCGTTGCCTTAGCCGGGGATTGGGTGGTGGGAATGGCATCTGCACTGCATTACGTTCATCCGGATAAACCCAACGAACTGTGGATAAACGAAGTCGGTGTCGCACCCGCCTATCAACGTCGAGGTATCGGCAAGCAACTCCTGGAGAAACTATTCGATCTCGCGCGAGAACTCGGCTGTACTGAAGCTTGGGTACTCACCGAAGAGGAGAACTCGGCAGCGCGGGGACTGTATGCTGCCGTTGGCGGATCGGAAGAGTCGGTGGTGTATGTCACCTTTGAGTTAGCTTCGACAGAATCGACATAAATGATTCGCCGCCATCTGAAAATTCAGCCCTCAGTTGCGTAACGAATCCCTATGCTGCTTATTCACTCGATTTATCTCCAAGATAAAACTTCGTGAGAAATGCAGATTCTGCCTGTTTTTGAGGATTTAAAAATGCTTCGAGGATATCTCCCTTACACACTCCGATTTTCAAACGAAAAATTCGATTGCTCGACTCGTAATCTTTATTCTGATATGTATATTGATATCGCAGTTGCCACGCCCCAATAATGAATCGCTTACCGATAATTAAAGCTTTGACAGGAACACCTCGAGCAAAAACTGATTGAATGAAGTGTACTCGTTTTATTAAAAAGTAGAGCAACAGTAAACCGATCGGAATAGTGACGATAAATATACCCGTAATGAGTACAAATAAACTTAATGTGAATGAAGTATTATCGGTCAAAATAACTCGAGCGATCGAAGGTTTGCGATCGATGAGTGATGAGAGTTTTGGATTCATGAATTTATCGTAAATTTATTAGGTTGGCGGTTGACGTGGTGGTTTTGATGGGATGTGGGGGACTTGCGAAAATACGATTATGAGGGTGATGGTTCGCGATCGGACCAAACCTGGATAAAATAATAAAGGTCAAAAATCAGGGTTAAAAACTAAATCTCCCTCTCTTGGGTTAAGTTCGAGGCAAACCAGCCCGCAAGCGAACGTGCAGCTTGCGCCGAGTTCCCCAAAAGTTCGGGGTCGTCGTTTCAAACTGTTGGCGAAGCGCGATCGCCAGCCCTCAAAATCATCTCTCTTCCCCCATTTCCGCGTCACCGAGTCTCTCTCCGTTCCCATTATGTCTTTACCCATCGTTGCTATCATCGGCCGTCCCAACGTCGGCAAATCCACCATCGTCAATCGCCTCGCGGGGGGTCGAGAAGCGATCGTAGACGATATTCCCGGTGTCACCCGCGATCGCACCTACAAGCAAGCATTTTGGGGCGATCGAGAATTTCAAGTCGTCGATACCGGGGGTTTGGTGTTCGACGACGATACCGAATTTCTGCCTCTGATTCGCGAACAAGCTTTTGCCGCCCTCGCCGAAGCCAAAGCTGCCGTACTCGTCGTAGACGGACAAATGGGACCCACCGCTGCCGACGAAGAGATTGCCAACTGGCTGCGCAAACAAGAAGTCCCCGTTCTCCTGGCGGTGAATAAATGCGAATCCCCAGACCAAGGATTGGCGCAAGCAGCGCTATTTTGGGAACTGGGATTGGGGGAACCTTACCCGGTATCCGGCATCCACGGTAGCGGCATCGGCGACTTACTCGACGACCTAGTCCAACACATCCCCCCAGTCAGCGAACTCGAAGAAATTCCCGAAATTAAAGTGGCGATCGTCGGGCGACCCAACGTTGGCAAATCCAGTCTCCTCAATGCTTTCGTCGGTCAACAGCGGGCGATCGTCTCTCCCATTTCCGGCACCACCCGCGACACCATCGATACCCTGGTCGAACGCAACGACCAGCGCTACCGAATCGTCGATACGGCGGGGATTCGCAAGAAGAAGAACGTTAACTACGGTCCGGAATTTTTCAGCGTCAACCGGGCATTTAAAGCCATTCGCCGTGCCGATGTGGTGTTGATGGTGATTGATGCAGTTGATGGGATTACCGAACAAGACCAAAAACTCGCCGGTCGGATTATCGACGACGGTCGCGCCTGCGTGGTGGTGGTGAATAAGTGGGATGCGATCGAAAAAGACTCCTACACCATCTACGACTACAAACAACACGTTGCCGACAAACTCTACTACCTCAGTTGGGCGGATATGGTCTATGTCAGCGCCCTCACCGGACAGCGAGTGACCAAGATTCTCGATTTAGTCAATACTGCTGCTGCCGAACACCGCCGTCGGGTCACCACTTCCGTGATTAACGAAGTTCTCGAAGATGCGGTCGCTTGGAAATCGCCCCCCACCACCCGCCAGGGGAAACAGGGCAAAATCTACTACGGCACTCAAGTGGCTTCCCAACCCCCCACCATTGCCCTCTTCGTCAACGATCCCAAACGGATTGGGGACAACTACCGCCGCTACATCGAACGCCAGTTCCGAGAACAACTCGGCTTCCCCGGAACCCCGATTCGCCTGTTATGGCGGGGTAAAAAAGCTCGCGATGTCCACCATACTGGGGCCAACCGCGCGATTCGGGTTTGAGGGCGTGAATATTTTCGATCGTTCTCAACACGTTTATATTTCTCCCAGTTTTGACACAATTATCCAAGAAACAATCCATTTTTTTGAGGCAACCCCAGTACATTCGCTTCCTATTACAGAACGCTTTTGGGGTACGGGGGTTTATGCTCTTTACTGCATTGCTGAATCTGGTATTTACTCAAAGTTTAATGCGGTGAATCAAACTGCCTTTCGCCTACCCATTTATGTGGGAAAAGCCGTTCCCAAAGGTTGGCGGCAAGGGAGACAATTTTTACCCGTACAAGCTAAAAGTTACGAACTGAGTAATCGACTTAGAGAACACAGTCATAGTTTAAATTGTGGTGAAGGTTTAGATATTGAGTAAGGATTCAGGACGAGATTTCAGATACAGGTTGGGTCATAATGGGTAGGGGCGGGTTTTGTCTAAAAATCTTAAGCAAGTTTCCCAACATCTATCTAAACCCGCCCTTACAGATTTTTTCGCTCTTGCCTGACACCTGAATCCTTACATATAATGTAGTGTTTAGATTATTGAATGCCGCAAATTACGGTATTCCCCAATGTCGCGAACGAGTGTTTATCGTGGGGATTCGAGAAGACTTAAATCTTGAGTGGTCTTTCCCTCCAGAATCGCATTCTCTCGATGCATTACTTCGATCGCAATTTGTCAGTGGCAACTATTGGGAACGGCACGAAATCGAACCTTCAAGCACCGAGAATCTAGACAAACGGACTCAAAAACGAGTCGATCGGCTTATACAACAACCGACTCTATTCCCGCCATCTTTAAAACCCTGGAGAACCATAAGAGACCAAATCGGAGAACTGCCAGAACCCGATGCGCAAGGCAGCTTCGATCGCGAACATATCCTCAGAGAAGGGGCAAAAGCCTATCCCGGTCACACGGGGAGTTATATCGACTTGCCATC
>JAXHUC010000227.1:0-5468 GCA_034189805.1 Cyanobacteriota bacterium | reverse complement strand
GGGGAAACGGGGGAAACGGGGGAAACGGGGAATGATGAGTGATGAACATCGCACATACATTCTCACCATCTCCTTGTCTCCCTTGTCCCCTTGTCCCCTTGTCTCCCTTGTCCCCCTCCCCGCGTCTCCGTGTCTCTTTGTCTCTCTCTCCCGAAGCTCCCGAAGCCTCCGTTTCCCCCGAAGCTCCCGAAGCCCCCGAAGCCTCCCCAGCTCAACAGTCTCAACCAACCTACACTCCATCGAGGGCGTTCGATTCTCCCCGTTGCTGTTGCTCGACGAAATCTTGAATTTGGGTGCGGTATTTCCGCAGGGTTGTGTCTACCCAGCCGCGATCTTCGCTATTGGCAAAGATATGTACCAACGGTTCCCCGGCATCGGGCAAAACCAGCACCCAGTTGTCAGTATGGGGTTCGCACACCTTCACGCCATCGATCAGTTCCACCTCGTCGCCAGCGTGAGTTTCGACCATATAACGCATCAGCGCCCCTTTCACCGTCCAGGGACAGCGAATGGTGTGGCTGCGATGGTAGACGCGGGGGAGTTCGGCGCGAACTTGACCGAGCGATCGCCCTTGGAGAGATTCCATTTCGATCAGTTTGGCGATCGTGAACATGGCATCGAAACCGGGATGAATTTGGGGGAAGATAAAGCCCATTTCTCCACTGCCACCGAGTACCACGTCGGAATTGTTATCGCAGGCTTCCATGAGCGCGGTGGGATTGGCTTTGGTGCGAATCACCGTCGCATCGTGGCGGCGAGCAATTTGTTCGATCGCACCGGAGGTATGCACCGGAACGACCACCGTGCCGCGCGGGTGGGCCGTTAAAATCATATGCACGATTAAGGCCGTGAGCATTTCCCCCCGAATCGGCATTCCCGACTCGTCTACGACGATAAACTGTTCCCCATGGGCAGAGATTTGGACCCCGAAATTGGCGCGCAAGGCTTCCACCACTTGGCCCAACTGGGTAATCAAGTCTTCCCGTTCTCGAGAAGCGAGGGCGAGTTGCTTGAGGCTGGCGTTGAGAACCACCGCATCGCAACCGTATTTTGCCAACAGTCGGGGAAGCACGGCCCCGGCGACAGCGTAGGCGTAGTCGATGACAATTTTGGTGTTGCTGTTGCGGATGGCTTCGACATTGAGATGTTTTTCAAATCCGGCGCTGTAACTTTCCAGCATCTGGCTGGGATAAACCATGTTCCCGATTTCGGAAATCTGCGCCCGTCGGATATCTTCTTTGAAGTAAGCCCCTTCGATTTTCTTTTCTTTGGCTTTTTTGATATTGATACCTTTACCGTCAAAAAATTCAATCAGCAGGCAATCGGGGCGATCGGGATGAACCCGCACGTGGATGCCGCCGGGAACGTCCAGCATGGGGGCGATGCTGCGGGAAACGGGAATGGCGGTGGCTTCAAGGTTTTGGACGTTTACCCCCACGGACATCAAACCGGAAATGAGCGATCGAGTGACCATGCGGGAAATGCGACGCTGATCGCGAGAAACGATTACCCGATCGCCGAGTTTGAGGGTAGATCCGTAAGCGGCCCCGAGCTTCACGGCAAATTCTGGGGTAATATCGATATTCGCCAAACCGCTGACTCCCCGCTGTCCGAAGAGGTTGCGATGGGCGGTCTGTCCCCAAATGAGGTTGATGTTCAAGATCGCCCCGGACTCGATTTTTTTGCTGGGCCACACGCGAACGCCGGGACTGATTTGCGCTTCTTCACCGACAGTTGAGAGCGCCCCAACCACCGCACCTTCAAGGACTTGCGCCCGTCGATCGACTCGAGTTCCCCGAGAAATGACGCAAGCTTCGAGGTTGACTTCTTCCCCAATAAGCGCCCCGTTCCAGACGATCGGACGTTTGAGATTGGCATCGGCCCCAACTGAAACGTTATCGCCAATGACAGTGCCGCCTTCGATTTTCACTCGCGCTCCGATCCGACAATTATTACCGATGGTGACTGGGGCTTCGATGTGAGCGGTGGAGTCGATATAAGTATTCTGACCGATCCATACCCCAGGGGATTTTTCTTCGTAAGCAAAGTCCATGTGAACTTTACCTTTGAGTCCGTCGTATTGCGCTTCGCGATAAGCTTCGAGGTGACCGACATCGCACCAATATCCTTTGGCAATGTAACCGTACATCGGTTCTCCTTTATCGAGAAGCAACGGAAATAAATCCTTAGAAAAGTCGCATTCTTGGTTTGAGGGTAAGTAGTCTAAGACCTCCGGTTCGAGGATATAAGTTCCGGTATTGACCGTATCGGAAAAAATTTCGCTCGCAGAAGGTTTTTCTAAAAATCTGACGATACGTTGTTCCTCGTCGGTAATAACTACGCCAAACTCGACGGGATTGGGAATATGTGCGAGTACGAGGGTGGCTTTAGAACCTTTTTGCTTGTGAAATTCGATCGCCGCGCTCAGATCGAAATCCGTGATGCTATCTCCACTGATGACGAGGAACGTATCATTGAGTAAGTCTTCGATATTTTTGACGCAACCCGCAGTCCCCAAGGGTTGGTCTTCTTCGACGGCATAGGTCATTTGTACGCCGAAGTCTTTCCCATCGTGGAAGTAGTCCCGCATGACATCGGGCAGGTAATGGACGGTGGCAATAACTTCGGTAATATGATGTCGTTTGAGTAGATTGACGATATGCTCCGCGATCGGGCGATTAAGCACCGGAACCATGGGCTTGGGTAAGTCGCAGGTGAGGGGTCTCAGCCGCGTTCCAGATCCACCAGCCATCAATACTGCTCGCATAAGCTCTCCTTGGGCGACAACGCTATTAGGTTAGGAATTCTTGTTACTCAGAACATCTGCGGTCTGCCGGAGGTATTGGTTCCCCGATCGTCAGACCCACCTCTACAGGTCAATTTACCAGAGGGAATGCCGACTGGTCTTTACATTTCTTTAAGAAATTAGGGCTATTCGTTCATCTCGAAGAGCGTGAGTTCTTTGACAAGTAAGAGTTATATCGATCGAACTCGAAAATATTTCGTTTTCTCAGTTTTCTCATTTTTGTTTTTAACGTCCGTTCCCGATCGGATATTTTCAGGGGAGGGTGGGGAATCTTACAAGGGGCCAGTTTTTTAGATTCTGCGTAGATTTGAGCTGGCAATCGCGGGCAATCGCCGAACCCTCGATATTTCGTTGACCCCAAAGGAGCGATCTCATCAATTGTGAAAAGCATTCCCTTGTGAGGGGTGGGGAATGGGGATCGCACAACCGTACTTGTTTGGCGCGTCCTATGCTATGATTTTCTTCTAAGGGCGATTAGCACAGTGGTAGCGCACTTCCTTCACACGGAAGGGGTCACTGGTTCGAGTCCAGTATCGCCCATTCAAATTCAACATCGACTGCATCGATGGTGGGTTGCAGTTGACAAATTTGAGTCGGTCGAGGAACTTAGGTCTGGGTCGATTGTTGAGTACCAGCGATCGAACTCTTTTAAGACTTTATCCGAACAGTGCCTTCTCAAGATGAATACTCCTTCCCACTTTTTGATGACGGCAACGTTCAAAAAGGCATTTCCTCGCATCGAGATCGTCAAAAGTGCGTTTCTCCTCGGTTCGATCGCCCCAGACATCCCCCTCTATCTTCTCTCTATTGGCGGCATTCTTTACTACCACAGCTTCCGAGGTTGGAGTCTCGCCGAAACCTTTCGTCTGATGTTCGACGAACTCTATTTCCACGATCCGTTTTGGATTGCCTCTCACAACCTCCTCCACTCTCCCCTAACCCTCCTGTCGGCATTGGGGTTACTGTGGCGTTTTCGTCGTCGGACGGCTGCACGGAAATCCTGGTGGTTCTGGTTTTTCTGCGCTTGCGCCTTCCACAGCCTGGTGGATATCCTCACCCACGTTGACGACGGCCCTCTGTTATTTTTTCCCCTAGATTGGACCACTCGCTGGCAATCTCCGGTCAGTTATTGGGACCCTCGCCACTACGGGCGGGAGTTTGCCAGGTTTGAGGGCAGTTTGGATGCGATCTTGACGATCTATTTGGTGGGGCCGTGGGTTTATCGGCGGCTGCGTCGTCGTGGAGATGGGGAAAGGAAAAATGATGAAAGATGAATGTAAAAGAGCATCGGCTGGGGGGTAATTGTAATTTAGATAGGAAACCGAAAAAGAGGCGATCGCAATGCATCTGAGTCAAAACTTCCAACTGATGGCACGCTACAACCAATGGATGAACGAAAAGCTCTATCGAGTTTGTGCTCGGATTCCCAATGCCGATCGCAAAAAAGATTTAGGGGCGTTTTTTAAATCTATTCACGGTACCCTCGACCACATTCTTTACGGTGACAAAGCTTGGATGGGTCGCTTTATCGAGGAGCCATTTTCGGTGACGACGATCGGGCAGCAACTCTACCCAGATTTTACCGAACTCCGCGCAGAGCGAGAAGCCACCGATCGCCAAATTTTAGAATGGACGCAGACTTTAGACCCCCAGTGGTTGGAATCGCCTTTCGAGTATACGAGCAATGTGGACGGTAAAACCCGGATTCTGCCAACTTGGGCTTTAGTGACCCACATGTTTAACCATCAAACCCACCATCGCGGACAAGTGACGACGCTCGTCAAACAATTGGGAATCGATCCGGGGATTACCGATTTACCTTGGTTGCCAGAGTTCGAGAACCCATGAGAACGATAACCCTCGAATCGATCGCAGACTGTGATGGTAGGGATTCTCAACCCCAGGACGCGGGTACGTTATTTCACCGCATCTCTCTTACGGTGTTACTCGCTTGAAGATTTGCAGATCTTCGTTACTCTCGAGGGCTAAATAGTCTCCAGTGGCATTAAACTCAGCGATCTGAGACACGTAAATATCCAAATTGGTGGCAGTTGAGGTTTGGGTGTCGATGATGTAAGTGCCACCGACATCGCTGCGAATGAAGTAGTAGCGACCGCCAGGACTGAACACGCCGATCCGATCTTGGCGATCGACACCCGGTAGCGTACTGATGCGATCGATCCGTTCCCCGCTGCGGACGTTCCAAGTATCGAGATAAACGTTGGCAATAGGGTTGCGACTGAGGGTTTTGAGGGTTTCGTTAGATGTGAAGGTCATCTCGCTCAACCAAAACTCGCCACGCTCGAACTCAAAGGTGTTGAGGAGATCTCCCGTGTCGAGTTGCCACACTTCGATCGCTTGACTATCATCGCCGAAATACCCCGTACTCGCCAGGAGTTTCCCATCGGGACTGAACTCAAATCCGTCGAGTTTGAGGCCCGAAGCTGGGGTGAGGGAATGCAAGAGATCTCCGGTTGCCCGCTCGTGATAGCGCAGCTGGATTACCCCCGCCTCTTGAGTGCGATCGGCATCTAAGTTGACTTGGGTCAAAATTCCACCATCTCCAGGACTAAAAGCGATCGTTGCCGCAGACCCGAGAAAAGAGTCCTCGTCGCGATCGGCAGAAGTTTTGATAGTTCCAAGGGATTCGCGCCACACTCGG
>JAXHUC010000226.1:0-5668 GCA_034189805.1 Cyanobacteriota bacterium | reverse complement strand
GCGCGGATGTTAACTGTGGTCACGACTCTACGCACTCAAGGTCGTTCGATTCTCGATTTTCTGATTCAGCTTGTGCGCCAAACTTCTCCTTCTCTTCTTCCTCTACCCCCTGAATAGTTACAATTCTTCCTCGTCTTCCCAAGCGCCCAAGCTCCCGAGAGCTAACGAGAGCTAACGAGAGCTAACGAAGCCTCCCCAGCTCGCCTTCACCCGCGTCCAGAAAGTTCCAACCAGGAGCTTTACTGTTGCGCTAGGGCTTTAAGCGCAAATTTGGGGAGTGCTAACATCCGCCGCCAGCGCCAAGGTTCTTGATACAATCGGTAAGCCCATTCGAGATGCAAGTTACCCAACCAAGCTGGGGCGCGGGTTTTAACGCCCGCCCAAATATCAAAACTGCCTCCCACACCGATCCAAAGTGAATTGGGGCAGAGGTGGCGATGTTCGGCAATCCAAAATTCCTGTCGCGGCACCCCCAATCCCACCAGAATTAAGGAGGGCTGTAATTCCTTGAGGGTGTTTTGAAGTTCGAGGGCTTCGTCTGGGGATAGATAGCCGTGTTGCACTCCGGCGCTTGCAATATCGGGATAGCGCTGTTGTAGGTTGCGCGCTGCGGTTTGCGCTACACCCGGTTGACCGCCATAGAGGAAAATGGATTGGGACGTTGCGAGAGTACTCGATCGCTCGATGGTCCGTTCGGCAAGTTCGATACCCGGACACCGCTTCACTTTTCGACCTCGCAGCCGTAAGTACAAGACAACCCCAGCGCCATCGGGAACGACTAATTCGGCATTTTCAACAATGCGGGCAAGTTCCGGGTTTGTCTCTGCTTGCATGGTCATTTCGGCATTGAGGGTGACGACGTGGCCACCTTGCGACTCTTGCAAGCGAGAGATTAAGCATTGCGTGTAATCTTCCACCAAGTCAACGGGAACTCCCAATACAGACAGTCTTTCCCCAACCTCGGACATTCTTTTTCCTCCACACCAATTAATTTCTCAACATAACACCAATGGACGATCGGTGAATTTCTGAGAATTGCTGGGAACTTCTGAAATTTGTTGGGAAAATTGTCAGCATTGGGCCATCGTGCTGTCAGCCGTCAGATTATTGCGGGTTCCAAAAGCTGAAATTTTAACGGAAAAGCCGGTCGAAGATGCGGGATTCCATTCGTCGGAAAAACCGGCGCTTCAACGAATGCTTATCGTCGTTGTCGTCCAAAACCGTTCGCGCGCGCGACTCCGTACGGAGTATCTCGCTCATGCTGAATGCTTACAGAAGATTTGTTGGGAATGGGTCGTGAGGGTTCGGGCGGCGGCTATCCCTAGAAGCAATATTCATTTCGCAGTTTGCGCGCTGCGGGTTACAAGTTTTGCAAGTTCGGCAATAGGGAACGGGGAATGGAAAAATCCGTTTTCTCGATCGTCTTCAAAAACCGATCGCACAGCGCTATAAAATGCAATTAAAATGCAAACGTAACAATATATTTTTAAAAATTTTCTGATGAACGATTTAATTGAAACAGTTTCGGCTTGGCCGCGATACCTGATTTCGGTCATCCTGGGAGTTTTCTACAACGCCGCAATGTGGCTCAAACCCTTAACCAAGAAGCCTGTTACGCTTGTGGCACTCGTGGGTTTGACCGTTTCGGGCTTTTTGTTTGTCACCTTCACGTTACGAGCCATGCTGGGTCTGTCTCCGGTACACTGATAAGCGCAAGAATATTTGCCCATATCGTTTTTTGGGGGCGAAATTATGGCTAACAATCGTCGAATCGAGCGAGTGGCTTCTCTAATCAAACGCGAAGTCAGCCAAATGCTGTTATATGGCGTGAAAGACGATCGGGTCGGCTCGGGGATGGTCAGCATCACCGATGTCGATGTCTCGGGAGATTTGCAACATGCCAAAATCTTTGTCAGCATCTACGGCACCGAGGAAGCGCGGGCCCAAACGATGGAGGGTTTAGCGTCTGCCACGGGTTACGTTCGCTCGCATCTGGCTCGTCGAGTGCGCCTGCGCCGCACCCCCGAGGTGGTGTTTCTCGAAGATCGGTCTTTGGAACGGGGCGATCGTATGCTTGGTTTGCTCAATAGTCTCAGTCGAGATCGGACGAGCGAAGCCGAGACAACGGTCGAAGCCCCTGAATCCATTGTCGAATTTGAAGAGTAAACGATCGCCTGTTGAAAAGTGGGGAAATCGAACTCACGGTCTGCGGATCGGCGGTAGATTTCTCGACTTTTCTTCTGGTTCTCGAGCACCCGAGATTTTCCTTCGCAATTCGCACCCAACCATCGGCAAAAATTAAGTCTTCTATATAAGTCTTGCCGATCGATCTCCGGGTAGAACGTCCTTACGCCTCAACGTATCGTGCGACGATCCGACGATCTGCGAACATCAGGCATCTGACATCTAAAAAAATAATGACACTCTCTCAATCTGCGGCTTCGGCTTCCCTCCCCGATCTCGATACCCTATCCCTGGAACGGCAAGTTGCCCAGATGTTTGTCGTCCGTGCTTCGGGGTTCTTATTCGACAGTCAAATTCGCTACCCGGCCTGGGAACCTCGGGCGGCAACCCTCCAACGCTGGATTGCTGATGTTGGAGTTGGCGGTGTCATTCTTGTCGATGGCAGCGCGCCGGAGTTGATGTTGCGGACCGATCGACTTCAGGGTTGGGCGGAAATTCCCCTGCTGGTGTCGGCGGATATCGAAGAAGGGGTGGGACAGCGATTTGCCGGGGCGACCTGGTTTCCCCCGCCGATGGCGATTGGAGATATTGCTCGCCGCGATCGCGCTTTGGCGATCGACTATGCCCAAAAAATGGGTCGTTTCACTGCCTCCGAAGCCCTCGCTATCGGGATTAATTGGATACTTGCCCCGGTGGTGGATGCCAACAACAATCCCGAAAATCCGGTGATTAACGTGCGCTCCTTCGGTCCCGATCCGGCGGTGGTGTCGGAACTGGCGGCAGCTTTCGTGCGCGGTACTCAGGAATATCCCGTCCTCAATACGGCGAAGCATTTTCCCGGTCACGGGGATACTAGCATCGATTCCCATCTGGAATTGCCGACGTTGCCCCATTCTCCAGAACGATTGCTCGAGATCGAACTGCCAACGTTTTTGGGAGCGATCGCTGCTGGAGTAGATGGAATCATGAGCGCTCATTTACTCGTGCCTGCTTGGGATGCCGAGCGTCCGGCGACGCTTTCTCCGGAGATTTTGACGGGACGGTTGCGCGAGGAACTGGGTTTTGAAGGGTTAATTGTCACTGACGCGCTGGTGATGGGGGCGATCGCCAAACGCTACGATCCGAATGAAGCCACCGTTCTGGCGGTGGAAGCGGGGGCGGATATTATCTTGATGCCCGTCGATCCCGAAGGGGGGATTCGCGCGATCTGCGATGCGGTGCGCGCGGGTCGGATTTCGCCCGAGCGAATTCGTCAGTCGGTAGAACGAATTTGGCAGGCTAAGGGGAAAGTCTTGGCTCGCGCGGGGAGTGAGGAGAAGTCGGCGGTTTCTGAGGCGATCGCCCAATTGGCAACCCCAGCGGCGATCGAGACGGCGGCAGGCATTCTCCAAAATTCTCTCCGGTGCGGCCCGACTCTAGAATCGCTGCCGAAGTCCGACAAACCCCGGCGCAACCTAATCGTCATCGACGATCCCTTCCAATGTCCTTTTCTCGATCGACAAGCTCCGGCGATCGCCATTCCCGAAAAGCTGGGTTACGAGCTGCAATTGGTCGCTCGATCGACCCCCAGTCTTGAAGATTTATTTCAAAATAGCGGTATTTCCCAACCTACCATATCAGCAAACCATAACACTGATAAGTTTGATTCAACTTTGTTACAGGTATTCGTGCGCGGCAACCCTTTCGGCACGAGTGCAGCCTTGACTCGATTGGCCCGGTTCTGGTTAAATAGACTTCTAGAGATGAGAGAACTCCAGGCTGTTGCCGTCTACGGCAGTCCCTACACTCTCGATGAGTTTCTGCAACACCTACCGCCCCAACTGCCTTACGCCTTCTCTTACGGGCAAATGCCTCAAGCTCAACAAATCCTGTTATCTGGTCTGCTGACTCATCTCCGATAACGCTGTGCATCTCAATTTAAAGCCTAACCAAATTCCAACAGAGCTGGGCTTCTCGAGACTCCGAAAAATATGCTTGGGATTTCACCGATATTAATAAATTGTTAATATAATCGGGTTAGAACTATCTTAAAAGTCATAATTGTGCAGTATATATTGTTACAAGAGATGATTTTTACGACGGGTGAATTCGAACTCCCGATCGCGGTAACTTTAACAGTCCGCCGAAACTGATTCTAATTCTCTCAACTTGTACTCAATCACTTTTCAATTTTCCTTTCGGGGGTATTTATTATGACACTATCTGCCATTCGATATTCTATCGACTCTATCCAGGACGAAGCGCGTCAACTGGTACACAGAGGAATGGTAAGCCGACAACAACCCATCTATAACCTGTGCCAGTACATTCCCGCTCGCGAATGGGCAGTGGTGGAACAAGAACTAGAAGCGCATGACTTTCTGCTTCGCGATCGCATTGGCGATCTCATGGGGACTGAAGCTTGGGAAAACGATTAAGAAAGTCTAACGTTCGGTCCTAACCGCAGAAGGGCGATTTGTTTTTTGACTCTACCGTCACAAAACACGATCGACCCTTCTTGTCTTTGCAGGCAATTTAAAGAAACATTTTTGAAAATCGATTTCAACTGCCTAGAGAGGTTGGCATGTTGTCGGGTGCGCCCGCGTCAGCATTCAGCCCCAGCAACTAAACTCGCAAATCGCACGAACGTTCTGTTTTTCGCCCATAGTCCCTCGTTGTCAAAGCGCTAAAAGTCAAACAGCTAAAACGATAGAACAGGGGTCAATTATTCGATCTGCGAAGGGCTGATGAGGCTGAATGCTGACGAACGCGAGGACTAGGATTCTTCCTGCTGCCGCAACTGTTCTAATTCTTTGCGCAACGTCACGATTTGCTCCGTAAGCGTCTCTAACTCAGTTTTAACCTCTGCGTCGCGCTCGTTAACTAGCGGATTGATATCGAGGGATGTTGGTCCCTGCGGACTCTGGCTCGCTGTCGAGCTTCCCTGCTCCACTAAAGTATCGACGAAATTTCGAGCTTCTCGCTCCGTTTGTTCCCCTTTTTGGGCCATTTTATTGGCAATTTGCTCCCAATCGAGCTTTAGGGTTTCGAGATTTTCTTCTCGCTTGCGAGTGTCCTGGATACTTTCGAGCAAGGATGCCGTAGCACCGACGCTAATATGGAATCCCGTTTGTATGGTTTGAACGAGGTTATCTGGACTCATAGTTCTTTTCCGTTGAGATGGCGAACGCGAAAATGGCAGTACGTATCTAATACAAAGTGTATGCTAACATCGCAAGCTCGATCGAAAAGATTGGGCCGCACCACAGAGATCGAGGACGGCGTGGAATAGATGCGGACACGACGAATTCGAGTGCGTCCGATCTCGAATGAAGATCGCCGTGTAATGTATGTTTGTTTTGGGTGCAATGCGATCGATCGCCACTGTCTTTTTCTCCGAGTTCTTAGCTATGCAGAGGTTTTCATCGGTTTGGGTTGTACGCTCGAGGCATCTATCGATCGCTCGAAAGCTGCTACCGCTGTGGCGACCCCATCCTCAGCTTGA
>JAXHUC010000225.1:0-5777 GCA_034189805.1 Cyanobacteriota bacterium | reverse complement strand
ATCGGCTGCGGCGGGTGGAGATGATGTCGCCGCCCTCAAGGCACAAATTGCGAAAATGCAAAGTGAAATTAATGGTTTGAAGAAGCAAGTCAGTCAAATTCTGGCGTTTATCAAACAGAAACTGAAGTAGTTTTTACTCAGAAAATTGAATTAGATTAAGAGAGTTTTTTTGTACCCTAAAGTGTTTCTTTATTAATAGCTTTAGGGTACTTTTTATCGGAATTCGTGAAACACATTAACTTGAAATTCAGGATATACCTCACAGTAGGGTAATTGAAAGATAGTATAGCTTCTAGGTAAGCATTCAGCCGTCAGCTATCAGCTATCAGCTTTTGAATTAGGTTCTCTCACCTAGATGAAGCATCGTATGGCTTCGACGAGCGCATCAGCTCTTCAAACTCCTTTGAAGCTGATGGCTGACGGCTGATAGCTGAATGCTTACACTTCTAGGCTAGATACTTTTGAATTTTCCGTAATAATCGGGTGAAGCAAATTCAATGGATCGATTAACCGCGATGGAGGCATTCGTTAGAGTTGCCGAGACGGGGAGCTTTTCAGAAGCATCTCGGCAGTTAGGACTCGCGGTTTCCTCCGTGACTCGTCAGGTCAACGCCCTCGAAAAGATGCTAAATACTCAACTGACGAATCGTTCCACCCGAAGTATCTCTCTGACTCCCCAGGGGCGTAAATATTATGCAAAAATCGTGCAAATTCTCCAAGATGTAGAAGCCGCTAATCTTTCTGTCGCAGAACAAGATGAAATACCTAGAGGTGTATTACGAGTCAGTTTACCTGTTGCTTTCGGACGACTCTATATTGCACCTTTAATTCAACGTTTTTTGGTTCAATACCCAGAAATGAAACTCAATTTAGCTTTGAGCGATACGTTAGCCAATCCTGTCGAGGAAGAATTAGATGTCGTCATCCGTTTGGGCAATTTAGATCGCTCTGGTGCTAGTTGGCGGGTTCGTAAAATTGCCTCTTATACGCGCATCCTCTGTGGTAGCGACACTTATTTCAAGCAATACGGAAAGCCCGAGCATCCTGACGATTTAGTTGGTCATAATTGTTTGTGTTTTAGCTATTCTACCGGGACTGAAGTTTGGCGGTTTAAACGGGATCGGGAAGTCTGTGAAGTCAAAGTCAAAGGTTCGTTAGTTGCCAATAATTCTGAAGTCCTTCGTCAAGCCTGTTTGGATGGTCTCGGTTTAATTCTGATGCCGACTTGGTTGATTGGCGAAGATATTCAACACAATCGATTAACCGCCGTTCTGGAGGATTTTCAGTTTCATCCCCAGATCGATATGGATACGGGGATTTATGCCCTTTACCTGTCGAACCGTCGTCATTCGTTGAGAGTGCAAACTTTCATTGATTTTTTGACTCAACACTTGGATCGCTTAGAGCGGTAGCCACGACGGTTCAGACTGCCCAAGTTCGTACGAGTATCTTTCTCTCCCCGATCGAGAGGCTCACCTCGATCAACGGCTCGAGGTCTGCATGACAGCCAATCGACTATTTTTGCATTTTACGCAAAAGTATTTGGCGAAAAAGCTATATTCACATTCTTTTTCAATGGAGTTACGGTGAAATAGTCGCAGTTGAGGCGACACCCATCCACTTTCTAAAACAATCTTCTCAAACAATACGGGAGAGTTATCCATGAAGACTTTACAAGGCAAAACGGCGATCGTGACGGGTTCCTCAAAAGGTATCGGAGCGGCGATCGCTCAAAAATTAGCCGCAGAAGGAGCGCATGTCATCATCAACTACGCTCGTTCTTCCGGTGCGGCCGAGCAAGTGGTTGCCCAGATTGAAGCTCGAGGCGGACAAGCCACGATGGTGCAGGCAGACATGTCAAGTCCTTCTGGTGTTGAAACCTTATTTGCCCAAGCCGATCGAATCTTGGACGGTCGCCTCGACATCCTGGTCAACAATGCAGGCTTTTTCCCCCTAGGCACCTTAGAAGAATCAACCCCGGAAGATTTCGAGAAGATCGTGAATTTGAACGTTCGCGGCGTGTTTCTTGCCGCTCGCGCAGCGATCTCGCGTATGGAAGAAGGCGGGCGAATCATCAACATCGGCAGCATTTTTGGCGAACGTATGCCCCTGCCCGGAATTGGACTGTATACGATGAGCAAATTTGCCGTGGCTGGCTTTACCCGCGCTTGGTCGCGAGATTTAGGTCCGCGCAAAATCACGGTGAACACCGTCCAGCCCGGTCCGATCGATACCGAACTCAACCCGGCCGAAGGAGAATTCGCAGAGCAGATTATACCTTACACGGCATTGGGACGCTACGGTCAGCCTCAAGAAGTCGCCGCCCTCGTAGCCTTTCTCGCCTCCGAAGCGGCTGGCTACATCACAGGAACCAGCTTAACCGTTGATGGTGGTGTGAATGCCTAGAACTTGAAACTGTCCTCGATCCTCTCAGCATTAGGAGTCCAGTCATGAAGACAACGAATCTTACATTACATCAACCGACTCACCGTGGATTCGATCGCCTGTTTGCCGAAAATCATCTCACCCTGGGATTGATGTTGCCCATTGAATCCTACCCAGGTGCCGTGCCGACCTTGGAAAACCACGCGATCTTAGCGCAGCAAGCCGAGCAACTGGGATTTGGGGCTTTGTGGGTGCGCGATGTCCCACTCCACGATCCGAACTTTGGCGATGTCGGACAAATTTTCGACCCGTGGGTCTATCTTGGGTATCTCAGCGCCCACACTCAAACGATTAGCCTCGTGACGGGCAGTATTGTCTTACCCCTACGCCATCCCCTCCACGTTGCCAAGGCTGCAGCATCGATCGATCGGCTTTCTGGGGGACGACTGATTCTCGGGATTGCCTCGGGGGACCGACCCGTCGAATTTCCGGCTTTCGGGATCGATTTCGAGACTCGCGGCGATCGCTTCCGAGAGTCCCTCGACATCTTCGAGCAAGTCCTCGAAAACAGCTTTCCCACCGTTGACTCGCCCCTGGGAACCATGACGGGAACTGACTTGTTGCCCAAACCCGTTGCTCGTAGCATTCCTACCTTAGTCACGGGAACCAGTCGCCAAACCCCAGAGTGGATTGCCGCTCGTGCAGATGGCTGGATGTACTACACCCGCGATGTCGAAGCTCAAGCCCAGACGATCGAGCAGTGGCGCGCTCTGACCCAAAAGTACGCTCCTGGGACGTTTAAGCCGTTTGGGCAGGCAACCTACATCGATCTGGCATCTGACCCCAATACGAAGCCGACTCCCATTCACCAAGGATTCCGTTTGGGTCGCAATGGGCTGCTCGAGTATTTAGAAACCTGGCAAGATATCGGCATCAACCACATTGTCTTGAACTTGAAGTACGGTCAGCGACCCGCGAGCGAGGTGATTGAAGAGCTAGCAGAATACATTTTGCCTCACTTCCCGACCCTACCCGATCGACAACCCGCCCCCATCGAGCGATCGGCAGCATAAAGATTTTGAAGGAACTCACACAAATTGCGAGTTAATCCCACAGGAGGACGATCGTGAACGCATATCAGCTTGAAATCGTGTCTGACTTTATCTGTCCTTGGTGTTTTGTCGCCGAAACCCGACTCCAAAGAGCGATCGCCCAACTACAGCCGACAGAAGATTTCCAGATGATTTGGCAGCCTTTTGAATTGAACCCAAATTTGCCAGAACCGGGTATCGATCGCAAAATCTACCGCTCTCAAAAGTTTGGCAGTTGGGCGTACTCGCAGCAGTTGGATGCCCAAACAATTCTCGCCACCCAGGATGACAAGATCGAGTTCGACTACGACCGAATGGCGGTCACTCCCAATACCCTCAAAGCGCATCGTTTAACTGGGTTCGCAGCGCAGCAGAATCTCGACACGGCAATGGTCGAGCGCATTTTGAGAGCCTATTTCAGCGAAGGTCAACCGATTGGTGAAGTGGAGGTTCTCTCAAATCTAGCCGCAGAGGTGGGTCTCGATCGGGGTGAGGTGCGGGCTTTTCTGGAGTCTGATGCCGGAACTCAAGAGGTCCGCAACCTCGAGCGTCAGATTGCAACTCAGGGCATTCGAGGAGTCCCCAGCATTCGTATTGGAGCCAACTGGCTATCGGGTGCTCGGTCTGTTGCCGAATACCGAACGGCATTACAACAAATGATGGAGGTTGAATCGTGAATTTTATCGATCGACGCGCGATTATTATTGGCGGCTCGTTAGGCGGACTGTTTTCTGGTATCCTTTTGCGAGCGATCGGCTGGGAGGTGGATATTTACGAGCGATCGCGCCAAGACCTGAGTAGTCGCGGTGGTGGAATTGTCCTCCAACCGGAAATCGTCGAAGCTTTCGATCGGGTGGGAGTTGCCTACGAAGCGCCCCTGGGGGTTGTCGCTAACGAACGGCTGTACCTAGAACGAGATGGTAGCATTGCTTGGCGAACGAACATGCGTCAGACATTGACATCGTGGAATATGTTGTACGGCACGATGCGGCGACATTTTCCGGGCGATCGCTACCATCGGGGAAAGACCTTGATGGAGATCGAGCAGCACGACGATCGAGTCACCGCGATCTTTTCCGATGGCACCCGCGATACGGCCAGTTTGTTAATCGGTGCCGATGGGGCGCATTCAACCGTGCGCCAACACCTCCTCCCTGGCTATACCCCTCATTACGCCGGCTATGTTGCTTACCGAGGGTTAGTTGACGAACGAGAACTTCCCAAAGAAACCGCGAATTTGCTCACAGAACGCTTTGTCTTTTACCAGTTTCCCAACTCCCACATTCTTCAATATGTCATTCCGGGGGAAGATGAATCGCTCGTTCGGGGAAAACGACGTTTTAACTGGGTGTGGTACGTCAACTATGACGAGATGACAGAGTTACCCTCGATCCTCACCGACAAAACGGGCAAGCGTCGGGATGCATCCGTTCCACCAGGCGCGATCGCCCCACAGGTCGAGGAGCAGATGCGTGCCTACGCCGATCGAGTTCTCCCACCTCCTTTTCAACGGCTTGTCGGTGCGACGAAAGAACCTTTCGTTCAAGCAATTTTGGATTTGGGAGTGCCGCAAATGGCATTCGATCGCATTGCTTTAGTCGGGGATGCCGCATTTATTCCTCGCCCCCATACAGCAGCCGGTGTTTCTAAAGGTGCTGCCAATGCGATTTCTCTGACGGATGCCCTCGTTGCCAATCCTGATGTTCCCAGTGCGTTGTACGATTGGGAAATTGCTCAACTGAAATTGGGAATGCATTTGTGGAGAGCTGGGAAAGATTTGGGCGAGCGCTCTCAGTTTACATACGGCAAAGAACGTCAGGCGCTCGATAAAACATAAAACATCTAGTGAGGTGTAGGGGAAAGGGGAAAAGAATCCCGATCGAAGCCTCCGTTGACTCATTTTCATGGGTGACAAGTTAAGGCTGTATTCACTTTGTCAACTTCCCAATTCTCGGCCCCTGAAGCGTTTTTTTTTACAGCTTTGGGGTATTTTTGTTATTTCTCAAATTGTAAGGATTTAGGGTCAAGTTCAGATACGGCGAGAGTCACAATGGGTAGGGGCGGGTATGAGATTCAAATTTTCGTGCCGTTTTCCAAAATATTGCTAAACCCGCCCTTACATTGTTTTGGTTCGTCCCCGACATCTGAATGCTTACCTCAAATTTATCGCATCTTAATATTCAAGTAAGTGGCGGTGTAGAAAATAAGTGCGTTATACTATGTTCGCATAATCTCACTTAATTATCGGCAAAAGAGCGATCGACTCTATTTAATTACCGAAATAACTATCGAGATCGACCG
>JAXHUC010000224.1:0-5818 GCA_034189805.1 Cyanobacteriota bacterium | reverse complement strand
TCGGGAGAAGTTGGAAATGGGGGCGGTGGTTTCGGCTAACTCCGTTGGGGTGGTTGCCGAGACGGACGAATCCGCTGAAGCGACACCGGAGAAAGAAAAGGAGAAGAAAAAGAAGTAATCGAACAACTAGCAAGTTCTTCTCAATATCCTACATAAATAAAATGAAAACTCCCTCGCGATTCGGATCGTGGGGGATTTTGTGTAAAGGCATTGTCTTTATTCCGATCGCCAAATCGAGTGCCAATCTAACATTTAGGGCAAAACCGGGTCAAAAATTTTCACTAGTGCAGCGCGGCAGAAATAACTGACCAGCTCTCAACCGCTGAAAGCTATATACAGTAAGCATTTTTAATTTTTAATTTTGCGAAAGCGCGAGCGGTGTCGGTTTCCGTCCCGTTCAACTTTTCAAGACGCATTTTTAATTCCGCGTAGCGGCACTAGACAGTTGAGTGGGACAATCCTGAATTTTAGTAGTCTACGTTAATTGAACAGCGTTAATCGCTAGACCTTTCCAACTTTAAGATACAAGATATCTCTCTATATCTCTATCAATAGAGAGATGTTTATATTCCTGAAATATGAGTTTTTAAATTGAGAGCTGTTAGATATATTTTTAAAGTTAACTTTGGTGTCGATCAATTAAGAATTAGCTGTAAGTGGCGAGCGATACTCTGCGTGTAGTCGTTTTGCCATCGGCTTTTGAAGGAAATTTATTTTTTCTCCAGGAACGATCGTTTGCAGTCTTGTAGGTTGCGCAAGTGAAGGAGATTTTCTGACGATTGGAGTTTGATCGCCAAGTCTTGCTCTCTCTCTCCCGAACGTTTTTAAATATCCAAGGGAGGACAACCTAAGTTACTTTCTGCCTAAAGGTAGATAAATTATGAAATTTTAATGATTAAAGTATAAAAAGATTATCAAACAGCGGTTTTTGTCGATAAATATAGCAAAAAAATGATGGTATTTTGAAACTCTAAGTTACCGTTTAGAATTTCTCGATATAAATCGAGTTTTTTCTTTTGACTCGTAAGAATGATGGGTAATAAAAATCCTCGATTCGATCGAAAGTCCTAACATCAATCGAACTCGAATGCCGAGCACTTTTGCAGGTTTAGACTTGAGAGGTCTCGATATTTTTACCCGTTCGGTCATCTTTGAATGCTTATCGCTACATATCGCACTCAACAACCCAAACTCAACAACAAATCATGAACCCTTTAGCTGGAAAACATATTTCTTATTGGATCGATTCGACTGCCAAAGATCTATTTGTCTCGGCAATCGATGATGTTTCAGTAGATGTGGCGATCGTCGGAGCGGGTATCCCCGGTATTACCGCTGCCACCCTCCTCAAACAGGCAGGTAAAACTGTTGCTCTGATCGATGCCGATGGTGTTGGCATGGGGGCGAGCGGACATACCACTGCCAAAATTACCGCTCTCCATCAGATTATCTACTTTGCCTTGGTTGATGAAATCGGTGAAGAGAAAGCGCGACTCTACGGCGAATCTAACTTGGCGGCGATCGAACAAATTGCCAAACTCGTCGAGCAAGAACAACTCGATTGCGATTTCGAGCGTCGCAGCGCCTATACGTTTGCCGAATCCGAAGAGAACCTCGAGCCGATCGAAAAAGAAGTCGAAGCCTGCAACAAACTGGGATTGCCCGCCACCTTCGTCCGCGAAACTTCCCTACCCTTTCAGGTTGCTGGGGCGATTCGCTTCGACGATCAAGCCCAGTTCCACCCGCGTAAATACATCCTCCAACTGGCCAAAAACCTCCCCGGAAATGGCAGTCACGTTTTCGAGAATACGCGAGTTCTCGACGTTGAATCGGGATCGCCGTGTCAGGTGAGAACCGAGCGCGGTACGATTCGGGCGACGGATGTGATTCTCGCCTCGAATATTCCCATGCTCGATCGGGGATTGTTTTTTGCCAAGTCCTATCCCAAGCGCTCGTATCTCGTGGCGGGGAAAATCGACCCCGAAAAAGCCCCAGACGGGATGTTTATCGGTACGGGCGATAGCTATCGTTCCATCCGTACCACTCCTTCTGCCGATGGGATGCTGTTGCTCGTCGGCGGTGAAGGCCACAAAACCGGTAGCGTTGACGATACCGAAGAGCGATATGCAAAACTCGAGCAATACCTGCGCGATCGCTTCGAGGTCGAACCGGAATATCGCTGGTCGAGCCAAGATATGATGTCGATGGACAAGCGCCCCTACATCGGCAAACTCACTCCTCTCGACGAGCGCATTTACGTCGCTACCGGATTTAGCCTCTGGGGTATGACCAACGGCACCCTCGCCGCGATGATTCTGCGCGATCTGATAACCGGAGTGGAAAATCCCTGGGCCGACTTGTACGAAGCAACCCGCGCCACGCCGTTTTTGACGGAAGATTCCATCCAAGAAAATATGGATGTGACCAAGCACTGGATCGGCGATCGCTTTAAAGGAGCAGATGAAGAGGCCTTGATGAAGCTCGCTCCCGGTGAAGGGCAACTCGTCAATGTCGATGGCGAAAAACTCGCGGCCTATCGCGACGAAACCGGAGTCGTTCGTACCGTGTCTGCGGTTTGCTCTCACCTCGGCTGTATCGTCAATTGGAACCCGGCTGAAAAAAGTTGGGATTGTCCCTGCCACGGCGCTCGCTTCAACTGCGACGGTAAAGTCCTTCGCGGTCCGGCCGTCACGCCGTTAGAAGCTAAAAACGCTGCGAGTGACGATTGAGGAGGAAAAGAAATCCGAATTTCTAGAATCCTTCAACATTCTAGAATCCTTCAACAATAGAGGTTCGAGCGAGTCTGTCTGAGAACATCGGTGACAAGTTAAGCAATCTTGTCTCAGTATCCAGTCCTCTCGCTCGAACTCTCGTCATACCCACCGCGTCAACTGCACGCGATAGCGCTCTTTCTTGGTGATTGCCACTTCCCCAACTTCCAATCGTCCCTTACCGCGAATGGCGATTAAATCCCCTTCTTTGACCGTAGAACTCGCTTGAGTGATTTCTTTCCAATTCACCCGCACGTCCCGGCTACTAATCATATTTGCCATCTTGCTACGAGACATGCCAAATCCGGCCGAGGCGATCGCATCGAGGCGCATTGAGGCTTCGACTGTAGTCATTTCTTTACGACGCGGGGGACGAATTTTTAGTTCGCTCAGTTCGATCGGTTGGGTTTTGACCGAAACCGATCGCACTTGAGTCAGGCTCATTTGCAAAAACTCCACCATCTCCGGCACGACGATCGCCTGTGCGCCACGTTCTCCCAATACCAGCACGTCCCCGGTTTTCTCCCGGACGATTCCGGTTCCCAGCATCGCGCCGAGGAAGTCTCGATGGGTTGCCGTATCGAACAAGAAGTTCCCGGCAATTTCGATCGCCGCGATTTCTACTTGTTCGGGTTCGAGGGGGAGTTCCGATCGCGCGATGCCCAACCGCTGCCGTTCCGCTTGGGGGTAGCCCCCCCACGCCACCAGTTGCACGTCCGCCAGCCGCCCGAGTTTCTCCCGGACTTCTGCGAGTTCCGGCGGCGAGAGAAAATCCGTCAGCACTACTTCCCAAGTTTCGATCGCCCGTTCGGCTTTATCGATAATTCGCGTCAGACACTCGCGATTTTCAACGCCTTTTAATAGTTCTTCTTTAGGTAGTTGCATAAGTTTAAAAGGGGAGAAGGAAATGGGAAATGGGGAATGGGGAACGGGGAATGGGGAATGGTTGTCTCTTTATCCTCTTATCTCCCGAAGCTCCCCCAACGGTCGGCGTTCCCTTGCGTCTGTCGCCGACGCGGGGTCCGACCGCAGCTCACCTTCACCGATATCTTAACGAAGGCGTGCAGTTACAACAGTATCTCATCGTTCGATCTGCCATTTCCAGACTTCGCGATCGGGTAACTGCGGCATGTCAACCACGTACTGGCGCTGCATCCCGAGTTTTTCTAAGATGCGTTTGGACGGGGTATTATCTTCAGGACAGTAGGCGGTAATGACTTGTAATTGGGGTCGCTCGAAAGCCCAATCGGTTAACGCTCGCGCCGCTTCAAACCCGTATCCGCAACGACGATAGGTCGGTGAAACTTCATAGCCGATTTCGACGATGCCATCATCATTAGGCGGCCCGCCAAAACCAATATCGCCGATCGCCCCAGCCGTTGGATGCAACATCAACCAAACCCACCACCCCAAGCTGGAGGGGTTACTAGCGAGTTTGTGGATGAACTTGGGTAAAATGTCCACCATGTCTGGAGAGGGAATGCCATCAGCCATTTGGATTGCCGATTTCTGCTCGAAAATTTGCTGCATCAACTCAACGGTGCAGGGGAGCAAATGCAAGCGAGGCGTTTGTATGGAAATGGGCGAGTTGTGAGTCATGAAAAAGGTAACTAGTGCACTGTGGCAGAAATAACTACCTAGCTCTCAACCGCTGAAAGCTATATACAGTAAACATTTTGCATTTTGCATTTTGCGTGCATCGCGAGCGGTGTCGGTTTCCGTCCCGTTCAACTTTTCAAGACGCATTTTTAATTCCGCGCAGCGGCACTAGATCGGGGAAATCGGCAGGACAAGGGAGAATTTTGCGATCGACCCATTATCCAGAAATTGGGATTTCTCATCATACGGACTAATCTACTCAACACTCGATCGTAGATTCTGTAGAGTTCTCTTCCTCGTTTTATCTTGTCTTTCTCAATCGGCAGAGTAGCCTTGCAAGTTTTCCGGTTCCAACCGACGCAGGATGCGCGTGGCTTGGCGAGTTTGAGTGGTAGAACCCCGGACGACGACGAGATACTTTCCGGCATTGAGTCGGTTGCGGTAGGGTAGCGCATCTCCGGAACCAACGAGCAACCCCGCACCACCTCCGGCAACGACGCTACCCATTCCTCCGGCGATCGCCCCGAGGAAGCCACCGATGATTTGATTTCCCAGAACTCCCGCCCAGGGAAACGTCTGCAATCCGGTGATGACATTAAAGACAACCCCCCCAAAAAAGCCGAAGGGAACCAGCCAAATCGCCATCAGTTTGGCTTGCTTGCGGGCTTGCTCGTTAGGATCGATTAGACCAAATTCATCGGCACTTTTATATCCCCGACCGAGAATAGTCAGGGTTTCGGTAGGCAACCCTTCTTTTTCTAATTCCGTGTAGGCGGCTTCAGCTTGAATGCGATCGCTCACAACCGCAATGAGATACTCCATAACCTCGTTGGCGACCTCGGGTATCGTTCTATACTCAAGAGTACCAGTTCGATCGAGGTTTCGACGCGATCTGGATGTGTCAGTTATCTCAGCAAAAGGGAGATCGGAGAACTTAATTCCCAGATTTTTAGCTCAAAGCTGAATGCTGACGGCTGACGGCTGACGGCTGACGGCTGAATGCTAAACGCCCAACCCCGATTAAAGTTTCGATCGCCCTAACAAATGCTCCATCCGACGAAAGTCGCGTTCGACTTCCAACCATAACGTCCGGTTGTGGGGGTCGGTACGCAGGGATTTCTTCAGATAGACTCTGGCTTTCGAGAGATTGCGGTTGTCGATCAGATTGCGTCCGAACCGCTGGTAAGTTACCGCTTGCCACTGGCGCACTTCCGCATCTTGGGACAAACGAGCGGCCAACCCTTCAATCAGGGCGATGGCACGGGGAAACTTGTGCTGCTCGAAGAGCTTCTGTAACTGAGCGTAGCTGCGATGTTTGAGCTGCTTCTCCAACTCCGATAGCTCGGGATGATCGCGGAAAGAAGGAGATTTGGCTTTGCGAGTGACTTTGGTTTTAACTTGCTGTTTTTGAGGCGGCTTTTGGGGCGATTTCTGGGGCGGCTTCGATG
>JAXHUC010000223.1:0-5932 GCA_034189805.1 Cyanobacteriota bacterium | reverse complement strand
GCGGCGATCTCGATCGCCGCTATTTGCGATCTCGATCTGAAAAATTTGTGAGTTGGCAAACATTTCATCAAGTAAATGGGCGATCGAAACGACCCGTTTTCTCGATCGCACCGTGAAAATCTCAACTCGGCAAACACAGACTCGGCGCGCACAGTCCCGATAACAGCAGCGTCTGCACTTGTAAGGTTTCGAGATCGACCCGACAAATTCGATGGTGGTTGGTATCGGCAATGTAGAGGAAATTTCCGGCAACGCTCAAACCCGACGGTTCGTTAAGGCGATCGCCCCGATTGCCCCCATTCCCCAAAACAGTTTTACAGAATCGGGTTTGCGGATCGACTTGCTTGATTTTGTGGTTGTAGGTATCCGCTACCCACAGCCAACGGAGCGCGTATTCCACCCCCAAACAGTGCTGGAGTCGCACCGTTTCCCCAGTTCCATCCACATCCCCAAAGCCGAATAACTCTCCACTGCCGCAAAGGGTGCGAACGGTGGCATCCTCTTCCAACCCCACGCCGCGAATCGAACTGGTTTCGCTATCGGCGACGAAAAGTTCTGTACCGTCGGTGGCAATGCCGCTGGGTTGAGCGAATGCGGCTTCGTCGAGGGTTCCATCCACGCAGGATTCGCCGCCGCTTCCCGCATAAATGCCGATGGTGCGATCGGCTAAATCCATCCCCCAGATTTGATGGCAACCAGCCATGGCAACGAGCAAAATATCTTCGATTAAAACCACATCCCAGGGAGAATTTAGAGGAATTTCGAGTGCCGCACCGGATTCCAGACTGAAGCGATCGCGCTGTTTTCCGGTTCCGGCAACGGTACTGACTTCCCGTCGGCGCAGATCGATTTGTCGCAAGGCGTGATTTTCCGTATCGGCGACGTAGAGAAGTTGGTTTTGCCCATCCCATGCCATCCCTTGAGGGGCAAAAAATTGGGCGGTATCGAAGCTGCCATCGGTCAATCCTGCCGTTCCCGTACCGATAACATCGAGAACCTCTCCATCCAACGTGGCGACGACGATGCGATGGTGACCCGAATCGGCGATAAATAATCGATTTGTAGCTTCATCGGCGAGAACTTTTCCCGGAAAGGCTAGGGGAGTGGTGAGGGGTTGCGCCTGCTTTTCTAGGGTAAAGGAAATCGTTTGAAAATCCGTCGTGCCTTGATTCTGGTGCTGTTCTAGGAGGTCGGCGATCGCCTCGTCGAGAGCTTCTCGGTTCCCTTCTCCGGCAACGTGACCGATGCAGTATCCTTCGGGATCGATAACCACGATCGTCGGCCACGCCCGCACTGCATACTGTCCCCACACTTCAAAATCGCGATCGACGATGACCGGATGCTCGATATCGTAGCGCAGAATCGCCTGTCGGATATTCTCGATCTCCTTCTCGTTGTCGAATTTCGCCGAGTGAACGCCGATGACAGTGAGGCAGTCTCGATATTTGCGTTCCAAGTATTTCAAATCCGGGAGGACGTGCAGGCAGTTAATACAGCAATAGGTCCAGAAATCCAGGAGAACGATGCGCCCTTTGAGGGATTGGAGGGAGAGGGGGCGATCGGTATTCAGCCAGGGAAATTGAGAGGGAAATTCGGGCGATCGAACGCGGGCGGCCATTGTATTTTCATTGTAGTTTTACGGAAGGATGGGGGACGTGGAGACAAGGGAGACAAGGGGGACAAGGGGGACAAGGGGGACAAGGGGGACAAGGGGGACAAGGAAGAATGCGCGTATCTTGCATTTTTCTCCCCCATCTTCCTCAGCTCCCCCAGCCTCCCCAGCTCACATTCACGTCTTACTAAAAAACATACACTTGTAAGCTCCCCATCCCCCATCTCCACTTAGCTCAACTTCACTAAGATATTATCGCCATCTTGCTCAACTTCGTAAGTTGCCAGAGGTTGCTGAGCTGGGGGCGAAAGAACAGCTCCATCGGGACCGAATTTCGAGCCGTGGCAAGGACAGGCAAAACTCTTTTCATCTGTTTCCCATGCCACTGTACAGCCTTGGTGGGTGCATTGAGAATTGACTGCGGCAATTTCATTGGTCTCTGGGTTGCGGAAAATGACCACTCTGTTGGTTTTATCGACGATCGAACCTTCGGCATCGAGTGCGGCGATGGTTCCGATAGCTTGATATCCTTCAGGGACCACGGGAGGTTCCGTTGCCGGGGGTTCGTTCGCCGTGGGGGGGGCTTGGGCAGGCGGGGTTTCGGCGGTTTCTTCATCACCGCAGGCGGCAAGGGCGACGGGCAACGAAGCAGCTACTAAGCCAACTCCCACCCATCCGAAAAATTCACGACGATCCATGATGTTGTGCTCTCCTCTGGTTGCATTGAAACTGTCGAGAAAAAACGCAGTGCGATCGCATTCTAGCGATCGCCCGTCAATTCTACGTCCCCAATTCTACAGGCTGCTCTCTCTTGGTGACGCTAAATTCAACACAGGATCGCCATTTCAAATATGAGATTGAAATGCACCATTGAAAGATGAAATGGAAATGTGGAATTGAATCGATAGAATGCGATCGCCAATACCGACGGATAATCTATTACTTATTCCACGCACAAAAATTCGATCGCCTCTAATTTAATATGTCGAACGTCCGAACTCATATTTTATGAATTCGAGGCGGACAGATCGGATTATTTTTGCTAAGAATGATATGTACTTGTTTCTGATGGGGAAACACTCTATGCAATTTTACGATCGGGCCGCAGCGATTTTGGGAGGAGGGGCGATCGCCAGTGCCCTGGTTCTCACCGTAGCGCAACCCACCTTTGCCCTCACCGGGGCGCAAGTGAATGCGATCGCTAAAGAAGTGACGGTACTGATTGTCGGGCAGAGAGAATCCAACGGAGAGACCTTTGTGGGGCACGGTTCCGGAGTTATCGTTACCCAGGATGGCAATAAGTATTACGCTCTCACCAACATGCACGTCGTTAGTGGATTGAGCAGCGCCATTCTCGTCACCCCCGACGAAACTGTCCGCGAGCTGGATTTGAGCCAGGTACAGCCGCTGCCGGGGGTCGATTTGGCCTTGGTGGAATTCACCAGCGATAACACCTACGAAGTGGCAACCCTCGCCCCAGCAACCACTAGCGAAGGGCAAAGCGTTTTCGTCTCCGGATGGCCTTCTCCTGGCGTGACCGGGCAGCTAGTGCGTCAGTTTACCAGTGGCGAAATTTCCGGCTTTCTTGGGGAACCCGTGGAAGGTTACGAGATTATCTACACCAACACCACCCGACGGGGGATGAGTGGCGGTCCGGTATTCGATGCGGGGGGACGGGTGATTGCCATTCACGGCATGGGAGACTACGAAGATCCCAATCGTCTTACGGGGATTGAAGGAATGTCTCCAGAAGCAGCAAGTAATATTGCCAGTTTGATTAAACCGGGTTTCAACTATTCGATTCCCATCAAAACCTACATGCAACTGGCGGCCCAAGAAGGGATTTTCCTCGCGACTGAAGTCGATAATGCCCCAGCGCCGGATTTGGCGGGGAGTACGACTGTTGCAACGGAAGATAATAACACGATCGAGCGCAGTACTCTCGATGAAGTTAACGATGTGTTAAATACCCTCGATCGGACGACCGATACAATCGATCGCATCGATAATACCCTCGACGGGTTATTCTAGCGTTTCCCAACACTTATCCAAACACTTGAAGTGCGAGCATCTTGCTCGCGCTTCCCCATTTCTGAGGGCTAATTGCTGACGGCTGACGGCTGACGGCTAAATGCCCGCTCCCTAATTATTCCCCGTGAGCGGATCGGGAAGGGGTTTTTGTACTTTTGCCCGTCCCACGATCGGATCGACTTCAGCTTTTTGCTGCATCAAATCTTGCTGGAGGCGCTGACTTTGCAACTGGCTCAATTCCTTCTGATAGATGGCAAACACTTGCGCCAGACTTGTCGCTAAAGCTTGCCAATCGCGATCGGATTTGAGCTTACTCGAAATCCCCCGCAGCATTTCGTTTTTCTCGTTTTTCTGGATGTATTGTTTTAAAAGAGCGCCATCTTTAAGGACTGCCGCCTGGTAAATTTCCCCATCGCACCACCACAATCCCGGCTGAGTCAGCAGCCAGGTGAGGAGATAGCCTTCGGGGTACTGCTCTTTAACCCACGCTGTTAAATGTTGGAGTTCACCCATACCACTTGCCACGTCTTCGTGCCTCCCGATCGCTCGATTTGCGTTGCTTTGGTGTCTCGAACGAACACCCTATACACAATAGCTCGAATGAATTCTCCTGTCACGCGATCGGGGTGGGGAGAACAGGGCAAACGCATCTTAATCGGAAACAGCTAAAACCTCGAGGAGATACTCATCATCCCATCAAGCCCGCAGACGCTTGTTTTTCACCCCAATGCAAGCCGTAGATTCCTGGTGAACAGCACTCAGAGCTAGATGTCTGAGCAATATGAAATTTTCTGGGGCATGACCCGAGCGAATCCGACACTCATCTTCACCAAAGGAAACATCTATAGCGCTTCGCGCTGGTTTGTTTACAGATACTGAAAAGCTGCGTCAGCAGCTTGGTGAATGTTAAAGTCATATTTTGGCAGCTCTTTACGAATGGCTATTTTAATTTGATTCCACCAATGTTCGATCGGGTTAAGGTTAGGAGAATAACTGGGTAAGAAGAGTAGTTCACATCCAGCATTTTCGATGAGTTCTCGAATTTTCCTGGAATTATGAAAAGGAGCATTATCCATAATAATGACCTGCCCAATTTGAACTTGTGGTAATAGACATTGCTCTCACCAGACTTCAATGACCTTTGCTGTGCAATATTCCTGATATACCATAGGAGCTAAAAATTGATTTTCACATAATGCTCCGATGATACTCAGTCGCTCTCGGCGTTTTCCAGGCCGCGTATCATGGTATCTTTTTCCTTCTTTATACCATCTATAAGCTGAACTTTCATTATTATTCATTCCACTCTCATCCATATATATCAATTGCTTGGCTTCATAATTGACTAGCTGATTTAAAAATTGGGCACGGGCTTCTTCACATCTTTCTTCATAGGCATAAGTTTTTTTACGGGTATAGCCTAACTTTTTTAATCCACGGCTGATTGTGTGATGGCTTACATTCTTTCCCCAGAGTGGAGCTAGTTCTTTTTGAGTTTGATCTCCGTGATGCTCCACAAATTCCTCAAACTTTTTCCAGTCTTGAATTTTCGCCAGTTGCGGTGGGAGAACACGTGGTTTTGGTGCTGTTGAACCTGTTATGTCAAATTGTTGAAGCCATCGATAAAGAGTTGGACGGCTAATCATCAGCAAGCGACTCACCTGAGTTATTGACACGCCTTTTTTGATTAGCTTTATTGCTCGTACTCGTCAATCTTGACTGTATGCGATCGCCATGATGAATTTTCGACGATAGAGTTGACTCAATATTCATCTGTAACTATACCAGCGCGAAGCGCTATAAAAGCCAATGCAGGGGATTCTCAATACTCCAATGATTGCGAATCGCCCTAGCTAAGTGCTGTGCATCAGGAGCCAAGGAACTGATGTAATAGCGTACTTCATGGGAGGTTTGCTCCGAAGAGTGTCGGATAGATTCAACCATAGCAATACTGGCAAATCCAGACCATTTTTGAGCATCGAGCAACCACTCCACTTGCCCCAAGCTCCAGCAACGTCGCTTTTCGAGCCGACCATGCCCAGCATTGAGGGTTTGAAAGAAATCATGCTCGATGCCCTGAAAATTTTTCGATTGTGCCTGGGCAAAAATTTGCCGGACATCTTCAAACAAATTGCCCTGATTTCCTTTGAGGGCTAATACATAGTCTCCTCCTTGTTCGATGATTTGTTTGGCAATCTGCTTCTGGGTTCCCATCGCATCAATGGTGACAATACAACCATGAAGCTCCAAGACCTTGAGTAGTTCGGGGATGGCTGTGATTTCATTGGA
>JAXHUC010000222.1:0-6016 GCA_034189805.1 Cyanobacteriota bacterium | reverse complement strand
CGGCGATGTATCCGGTGCGAGAATCGCTACGCCCAGTTCGCTGGCTTTTTGATAAGCCCCCGCCTTGGTCGTAAAGTTCTCCTCCGTACAGGTCAGACCAGAGAGGAACAGCAGGTAAGGCACTGCCTCGTCCTGGGCTTGGGGCGGTAAAAACAGCGAAAACTTCATCGGCGTAAGGGTCGCGTTGCTGTCGTGGGTGTAGTATCCCACCGTGCCGCCATGACACCGATATTCTTTGTCCGGTTGCATCATTTGAGTGCCGCTATTTTTGAATTATCGAAAACTCTGGAAAAGAGGGAACGGGGAACGGGGAACGGGGAACAGAAGAGAATGCGCGCATTTTTAATTCTCTCCCCCATCTCCCTCATCTCCCCCATCTCCCTCATCTCCCTCATCTCCCCCTCTCCGCGTCCCCGCGTCCCCGCGTCAATCTTCTAATACTCCACAACACTGCGAATCGACTTACCCTCGTGCATTAGATCGAACGCAGTATTAATCTCCTCCAGGGGCATTTTATGGGTAATCAGGCTGTCGATGTCGATTTTACCCTGCATGTACCAATCGACAATTTTGGGTACGTCGGTACGCCCCCGCGCGCCACCAAATGCAGAACCGCGCCACACCCGTCCGGTGACAAGTTGAAACGGCCGCGTGGAAATCTCCTCACCCGCACCGGCAACCCCGATAATCACGCTTTCACCCCAGCCTTTGTGGCAGCATTCCAAGGCCTGACGCATGACATTAATGTTGCCGATACATTCAAACGAATAATCCACGCCACCCCCGGTCATCTCGACGATCGCCTCGACGACGTTATCGATTTTTTTGGGATTGATAAAATCGGTCATGCCAAATTGTTCGGCGAGTGCTTTTTTATTCTCATTAATATCGATGCCAATAATCCGATTGGCCCCCACCATCCGCGCCCCTTGAATCACGTTCAAGCCAATGCCGCCCAGACCGAACACGGCAACGGTCGAACCCGGTTCTACTTTCGCATCGAAGACCACCGCCCCAATCCCAGTCGTCACCCCGCAACCGATGTAGCAAATCTTATCGAAGGGGGCATCTGGGCGGACTTTGGCCACGGAAATTTCGGGGAGTACCGTGAAATTCGAGAACGTCGAACATCCCATGTAATGCAGGATAGGCTTGCCGTTCGAGGAAAAACGCGATGTACCGTCGGGCATCAAACCTTTGCCTTGGGTGCTGCGAATTTTCTGGCAGAGATTGGTTTTCGGATTGAGGCAATACTCGCATTCGCGGCATTCTGGGGTATACAGCGGAATCACCCGATCGCCCTCTCGCACGGACGTGACCCCCGCACCGACCTCGCGCACGATTCCCGCCCCTTCATGACCTAAAATGGCTGGAAACGCCCCCTCGGGATCGATGCCGGAAAGGGTGTAGGCATCGGTATGACAGACCCCCGTTGCCATAATCTCAATCAGGACTTCTCCGGCTTTGGGTCCCTCGAGATCGACAGTTTCGATTTCCAGGGGTTTACCTGCTTCTACGGCGATGGCGGCTTTGGTTTTCATGGCTTCTTATCAAGGGTTAAAGATGATAGTTTACCTAGACGCTTGGGGCATTCGTGAAAGGTTAAGGTCTCTATAATGTTTTCAACTATTAATCGGCTGAGGCGTACCTAAAATAGTTGACCTCGGAGTGGGCGAAGCATTTGGATTTGTGAGGTTTAGTTTCTCCAAAAATCGATCGCTCAAATGCTTTGCCCCTACAAATCTCTTGCTTATCCTTCAATTCCTAACGGCAATCCCGATGTTACCTAAATTTGTCGTTCGACTGTCGAAAAGATGGCATCTCGCGACCCTGGCGATCGCCCTAACCCTCCTCTTCCCCGCTACCGTCCGCGCGGCGATCGTCGATCCTCCGGAACTATCTGCGCCCGCCCTCGCCCAAACCACTTCTTCTCTACAACTGCTGCGGCAGGGCATCGATCGCTACGAGGAAGAACGCTACAACGAGGCGATCGAACTTTGGCAGCAAGCGGCGAATGGGTTTGTTGCCGAGGGAAACGTTTTGGGGGAAGCGTTAGTACTGAGCGATTTATCCCTGGCGTACCAGCATTTGGGACAACTCGAAAAGGCCGATCGCGCGATCGCGAGTAGCCTGAATTTACTCGAAAATGGGGAAACCGACGACCGCGCCGCCTGGGAAATTCTCGCCAAAGCCCTCAATACCCAAGGTCGGTTGTATTGGGTGCGGGGGGAGTTTGCCGTTGCCCTGGAGATTTGGACGCAAGCTGCCGACTCCTACCAAAAAGCAGAACGTCCCTCGGGAACGGTTTTGGCGCGACTCAACCAAGCTCAAGCCTTACAAGCCCTGGGATTGAGCCGTCGGGCCGAAGCAACTCTCCGGACGGTCTACCGAGATTTGCAGGAGCAACCGGACTCTCCCCTGAAAGCGACGGGATTGCGCCACCTGGGTAAGGCACTGCGGCGTACGGGTTCCCTGCAACGGGAGGGGGAACGTCTGGGGGCTTGGGACGTGCTACAAACGAGTTTAGCCGCCTCTGACGACCCGGAAGCTGTGGGGTTTGCCTGGTTGGAGTTGGGCAACACCGCCCGCGCCCTCGCCGATAAAGCCCTCGCCATCGGTAAAGATAGCCGGGACTATTGCGGGGGAAATTGCGAGGAGATCGCCCTGGATGCCTATCAAATGGCAACCCGCGCCCCAGAACTGCGCCTGAAAGCCCAACTCAACCAACTCAGCCTGCTGGTGGAAACGGGACAGTGGTTGGAGGAGGAGAAGTGGGCGGAGGTGGTGGAATTGCGTCGGGAAATCGCACCCCAACTCGATCGCCTGCCATTAGGACGCAACGCCATTTACACCCAGCTTAATTTTGCCTGGACTTTAGCTTGCCTCAAACAAACCCCCGATCGGAATATTCCTTCGTGTTTGAGTCGCGATCGCCTCGAACAATTGCGGCAGAAGTTGACCGATCCAGTGGTGGAAAGTCTGCGTCGGGACCGATCGGGCGAGGTAGAATGGACCCAGATCGAAGCGATTGCGGAAAATGCAGGCGATCGCAGCCGAGAATTAGGCGATCGACCTGCCCAATCCTACAGTTTGGGACAGTTGGGGGGACTCTACGAACTCCAAAATCGACCCCAGGAAGCCCGAACCCTCACCCAGCAAGCCCTACTGCTGGTGGAAGCCATCCAAGCGCCGGATATTCGCTATCGCTGGGAGTGGCAGTTGGGGCGGCTTTCCAACGGGAAGGGCGATCGTCGGGGGGCGATCGCGGCCTATGAGGCGGCAGCAAAAACCCTCAAATCCGTGCGCGGCGACTTGCTGCTGGTGAACCCGGACGAGCAATTTTCCTTTCGGGATAACGTCGAACCAGTGTATCGGGGATTGGTGGATTTGCTGCTGACGCGGGAGGGAACCCAAGAACTGAGTCAAGAACGTCTGGAGTTGGCGATCGACTATATCGACGATTTGCAACTGGCGGAGTTGGAGAATTTCCTCAGTTGCGACTTATCCCAAACCGCAGATATCGATCGAGATTTCGATCGGATCGACCCCACAGCCGCCTTAGTTTACCCGATTATTCTCGAAGATCGGATCGAAGTAATTTATCGCTGGCCCGGAAAAGTCCTACAACATCATACCGAGGCGATCGCCCGAACTGAGGTGGAAACAACCCTGCGCACCCTGCGTCGGGCGCTGTTGCGAGGGGATGCGGGACGAGTTATCGAAAATTCCACCCAAGTCTACCAATGGTTGATCGAACCCTTTGAAACCACCCTCGCCAACAAGCCAGAGTTGCAAACCTTAGTCTTCGTTCTCGATGGCGAGTTGCGCAACATTCCCATGGGAGTTCTGTACGATGCGAAAACTGATTCGTACTTAATTGAAAAGCCCTACGCTTTGGCATTATTGCCGAGTTCGCAACTCTTTGAACTGCAAGATTTTGCCGATAACCTACAAGTTTTGGGGGCGGGAATTAGCGAGGCAGTGGAGGTGGACGATCGCAATTTTTCCGCGCTCAACGTCACCCAAGAACTATCCAGTATTGAGAGTTTTTTATCCACCCAACTGCTGCTCGATGCCGAATTTACTCCCCCAAATTTAGCAGAGAATCTCAACTCCGGTCTATTTTCGATCGTCCATATGGCCACCCACGGCAATTTCAGTTCCGACCCCGAAGAAACCTACATCCTGGCTTACGACGAACTGCTGCGAACCAACGATTTAAATAACTTGTTGCGGGGGTCGGGGGAGTCGGGACCGAATCTTATCGAACTGTTGGTTTTGAGTGCTTGCAAAACTGCTGAAGGCGACCATCGCGCGACGTTGGGATTGGCGGGATTGGCCGTACGCGCCGGGGCGAAAAGTACTCTGGCAACCTTGTGGCAAGTCAGCGACGAATCGACGGTGATTTTGATGGAACGATTCTATCAGGAATTGCAAAATCCCGGTACGACTAAAGCTCAAGCCCTCCATCGCGCCCAACAATCTCTGGTGCAAGATTTGAAATATCAAACGCCTTATTATTGGGCACCGTATATTTTGGTGGGAAATTGGCGGTGAGGGTTAAGCTTTTAGCTTTCAGTTTTCAGCTTAAAATTTTATTAGGAATGAAGCAAATGAATAAAAAAATTACCGAAGAAGCTTGGTATCTGATGTATTGCGACTATCCAGATTTACACTGGGCGCGTCTTCGAGTTTACGACGATGAGACGGCTGAAGTGTTCGATCTAGATGGTGAAACCTGGAAATTTGAAGACGTTGAAGATGCAAAAATATGGTTATGCGATGATGAGTATACTCCTTTTAACTCCCTTGATGAAGAGGATGAAGAAGAATTAGGAGTGCCGCTTTCCTCAATTGAGATTCCATCTGGAGAAAGTGATGCAGAACTGCTTAAAAAAATGTATGTAGAATGCTCTTCGAGCTGATAGCTGAATGCTGAAAAAATCACTAAAATTTATTTAATTCCTTAAAATGAACAATGAGTATCGCCAGCTATCTTTTATCTGACAATACTCTTTCTTTGAAAAGATTTACGTTAACTTTTGAAAAGCGTCTTTAACGATCGAAATTAAGCAATTCTTTAGCTTCTTCCGACTGCTTTATCCTGCCATAAACTTATCCATCAAAGCGCCAATAAAACTAACGCCTAAGAAAGAGATAAACGCACAGAGAAAGACAAACAGGGCAATACTGAAAGTTGCTCTTGCTTTACCGATCGGGGGAGATTTTCTAGAAGTCATAACTCAAAAATGTCAAGAGTTCAAAAAAGTAGACTTAAGTCTAACTTAACCTACTTTGCCCGATGAGAGTGTTAATTTATTTTTCTAAAGTTATGTAAAATTAAGCACCCCAATTTCAGCTATACCGAAATCAGAGACTCGATCGCCTACTCAAACTTCAGCCACTTACTTTTTACGCGCGGCTTTGAGCATATCGACGAGGGTGTGATGTGCATCCTCGGCATCTTTGAGATCGCGATCGAACTTGACGCGCACCGGAACCGCTTCACCATTGGCTTGCACCTGTAAATTCATCCCCTGAGAATCGATCGACACCATCGTGGCTTCCGCCGCTTCGGGACAGTCCCCATAGGCTGTGGCATAGAGAACCAACGCATCGGCGTGGTCTTCATTCATATGCTTGCAAATGCGATCGCTGACGGCTTCAGGAATCGTATTGGTCATGGCAAAAAGCTATCCTTCCTCGATCTTGGCAGAATTTCCGTATTGTACACCGTTCCGGGGCTTCGGGGGCTTGGGAGGCTTGGGAGGCTTGGGAGGCTTGGGGGGCTTCGGGAGAGAGAGACAAGGGGACAAGGGATAATTTTGCATTCATTCCCCCGTCTCCCCCGTTTCCCCCGTTTCCCCCATCTCCCCCGTTTCCCCCATCTCCCATTTCCTAAGTAATCACCGTCGGTTCTTCCCGTCCGGTGAGGGTGCGAATTTGGGCGATTTCGTCGGCGAGGGCAATCAAATCCCCCAAGGCTTCCTGAGTTTCGATATCGTGTTTGCTGCTG
>JAXHUC010000221.1:0-6051 GCA_034189805.1 Cyanobacteriota bacterium | reverse complement strand
CCCTCGAAAAGCCGGGACGTTTCTCAGAATTAACAAAAAATCATGACAGCCTGTCTGAGAAGTCATTATCAGACAGGATTCCGTCGTCCCCATCACCGTCCGAACGAAGTGAGAATTGCTCAAATTCTGCCGATTCCACTCCCGCGTCCCACTCCCTCGAAAAAACGTCCCGTTTTTCAGATTCTCCATCCCCCGATCTAACCCCCTCTTCGTTGCCACCGTTCGAGCGCGAGGAGAGTTGTCCGAGTTGCCACGCTCGATGGGCAGAGGTTCGGGATTGTCCGCCGACTTCTCCCCATCTGGCACAACTTCGATGCTGCCAGTGCGAACGGTGGCTCAAGTGGATCGGGCGATCGGATCTGCTGTGTCTGGCGGAGCGCTTCGGGATGCAGCTAGATTTACCCCCTCCATAATTTCCTGCCAAACCACCAACACTCCACACAAAACAATCGCAGGAAGAAAAACATGAGTACCGCCACAATCGAAAAACAAACCACTTCGCACGAATGCAAAACAGCCCATACCAGTCATCTGACCGACGAAGGCTTTCCTTCAGAACAAGTCGATCGCTGGCGAGAAGAGGGAAAAATTTTCTCGATCTGCGAGGAAAAAGCTCGGGCGATGGGCTTCAAAGTTTGGGACGCAAGCTCGAAAGAATGGAAGTCGGGTTCGGGCTTGTTTCTCCAGTTCGCCGATCGCTTCGGGCAAGTTCGACTCGACACGCCGATTCGAGTGACGGAAAAAAGCGGCAAGGTAAAAACGGTCAAATACCTAACTCCCCATAAAGTCGAGAGCCAACTGATGATGTCCGAAGGGGCGCGAGCCTGGACGGAGGGATGGAAAGACGCACAAGCCGGATCGGTTCTGGGGGAAGTTCCCACGGTCGGGGCGACGGGACTTTCTCACTACAAGAAGTTCCCCGAGGGGGCAGGGTTGATTACCATTGCCGATTCGGATGCGTGGCATAACGCCAGTGTCTTCAATTGGCTGTTTAACTCGGGACTTCACCAGCGCGGCAAATGCGCGATCGTGCCATTGCCGCCAGGAGATAAAGCTGGGTTAGTCGAGTTCTTCAAATCCGTCAAAGCAGAAAACGGAGACGGAGCAGAAAAATATCGTACATTTCTCGACTCAGCACTGAGTCCGACAGAACTTCTACTTCAATGGCCCGACATGTGGACGGGAGCATCTCAAAAGCAAATCGTCGCCATGACGGAGAAAGCCATCAAGCTCGCGCGGGAACATCTAAGCCAATCGGAACAGACAGCACTGGTGAACAAAATTGCCAAAGCCAGCAGCTACACCCGCAGCGATATCAACAAAATGATGCGCCAGGAGTTAAAAAAAGATGAGGATGCGAAAATCAACCTCGACGATCGGGAAGCTCGATACAAACCGTTTTGCGAGAACCTCGGACTCGACTATCGCAATTGTGCAACCGCAACGACCTTCGACCAATTTGTCTACCGCAAGTTCGATGGGAAACGCAAAGGGGGCAATCGCAAATGGGTCGTCATCGACCAAAGCTTCTACAAGCTAAGCGAAGATAATTCTCACTGGCAGTTGCAAGACGATTTAGAGATTCAGCGTAAGATTGCAACCGTTGGAGAGAAGGCATTTAAGCTTCGGGTCACAGGAGAGGGCGAAGCTGAGCCGAGCTTCCCATACGAGTGCGATAAACATACGAAATCAGCGTTCGCCTACTCTCGAACCCGGTTACACTGCCAGCAGCCGGACAATGCCCACCTGATTAGTTTCAAGAATGGAACGCTCGACACGCGCACGGGGAAATTTCGCGACCACGATCCTAGCGAGCTTTTAACCCGGCACATCCCCCACGATTACACCCCTGGAGAAGAATGCCCTGGTGCGTTCAGTCTCTTCATTAAAGAGTCGTTTGGAGAAGAGATGCTCCCCATAATTCGGGCGTTTACAGCAATGTTTCTCGACCCGAGCGCGCCCTATAGTCGGTTCCCCCACCTCATCGGACAATCCGGTGGGGGTAAGGGAACGCTCGGACGTTTTTGGAACTCCCTTTATGGGGAAAACGGTTCGGGTTCGGCTTGCTCGTTTGAGGAGATCGCGACTGCCGAAAAACGCCACCAGAATCTCACCGGAAAATCAATCTGGGGGATCGCCGATATTGGCGGTTACGTTTCAGGTCTTCGAGCCTTTTACGAACTCGTCGATAATGGCGAAATGTCTGGCCGCGCCCTCTACAGTGCCAACGGTTATAACAAGCGATGGGGAACTCGTTTCTGGGTGGCGAGCGTTGACCACCTCCAAATCGAGAACGCCGGGGACGGATGGAAGCGTCGAGCCTACCCCATCCCAGTTCGCAATCGAGCGGTCAAACCCGATCCGTTTCTGAGACAAGCCCTCGAAGATTGCAAGGCGGCTGTAATCTCATGGGCACTGGCAATGTCCAAAGAAGAGCGCGACGAAATTCTCGTTGGGCAACCCAGTGTTGATGTCATCAAAAATGCCGTCCGCGAAGCCGAACTCTACAGCGATTCAGTTCGCACGTTCGTAGATCTAACTCTTCGCCCTTGCAAGGGAGCAGTAATCGATAACGTGGAGATGCATTCAATCTACGTTGCCTTCTGCAAGCAGTTTGGATACAGCTCGAGCAATTTCAATAAATTTATCAGCCACCTCAAAACCGTTCTTCCTCAAAATCGAGTCGAACGCCAGCGAGAGAAAAAGCGAGACGGACGATGGGGATGGGCTGCTCCTTACTGGGATTGTATTACTCACGTTAATGGAGCTTTCGCGGATATATCCCAACAACCCGATCCCTCAACGGGATATCAAAACACCATCGGCAAAGACGAGCCTCAATGGATTTGTAATAAGTCCAAAGCGCGAGAGGGGGGACTTGATAAATTCGAGGAATTCTGGGCTAACGAGGTTAAAGATGGTGGCACAAAGGTACGGCAAGGGTTTGAGTCATTTAAAAATCCGCCGAACAATAGCGAGGGGTTAGACCCCCCACAAGATGGTGGCACAAAGATACAGCAAGGGTTTGAGTCATCCGAACAGGCACTCGTACACCACCAAAATCACTCGTACGTTACACAATGTACTGCAATTGAATCATCCTGTCATGACCACATATCAATGACTTCAGCTAACTCGTACACCTTCGTACACCATCAAAATGAAACTTTTTTGGGGGGGGAGAATTTTTCTAAACAGACTGGCGCGAAAAATTTTTCTTCTGGGGAAAGTCTAAATTTAGTGGTGTACGAGCCTGTACGAGAGGAGAATGACGCTCAAGAACCTGAAATAGCAGATGCTGTGGGGACACTCGTTGAGTTGGCAAACAGTTCGGATGTTAAACGGGAAATTCTTGTTAGCGTCCTATCCGTCTTCTCCAGCGAAGAGCAGCAAGAAATTCGTCAGCGGTTACCTGAAGACGTTCTGTCTAAGTTGGCGGCTACCTGTCGTGGACAAGTCGTGAAGTCTTTAGAGCTGCCCGAGGAGCCAATTTATCAGGAGGCGAAAGAAGAGGTTGTTGAGGAGTTACCCGAGACCGTCAAGCCTGTTGAGTCGGAGGTTGCAGCTACCCCACTTATTCCGAATCGCGAGATTAAGTTCGATCCCACCAATTACAACGGTTTCCCTTGGGAGCGGGAGACTGGCTGGCAACCGGGAGAGGATCGCGAGCGGACGCGGCAAAAGAAGTCAGAGGAATTGCGAGATGCACTCTTAGAGGTTTGCGCCCAGGATGACATGGATCGCATTTTCATGAAGTGGGGCAATGCTTGCATCCGCTGGGTCGATGCGAATTTGCTGACTCCTCAAGAGGTGGCCGGTCGCCGGAATCTGCTCGAGTCGATCGCCAATTCCGAACAACAATCCTTGCCGCTCGACTCCACTCCCGGCGCTACCAGCTAGAGCAGGTCAGGGGTGGGTACAAACTCAATCCGGTGAGGGCGTAGACGAGGGAGTCTACTCGATCGTCGTGGTCGGCAACGCCAAAGTCGAGGATTTGGGAGAAGAGGTCGTCGAAGCTCAAGTAGCGATTGAAGACGACTCGCCCCGACTCGATGGCTCCCGAATAATTTTCTAACCGTTCGAGCTTGTCTCCTTTCGGGTAGATGGGGTGTGCGCGGATGGGTAATCGTTCTGCGCTCTGGCGGAGGTACTCGTTAAAGTCCGTGGCGAAGCTTGCTTGATATCCAGTGCCTTCAGCGTAAACGAGGATTTCTCCATCTTCGCGTAGGTGTTCTTGCCACTCTCGAACAAATTTGAGGAGTTCTCGACTTTTGTCGTTATTGCCTCGCCACCGTCCCTGGCGCTGTTCGAGAATCCATCGGTTGCGTCGGTGTCGCCAGAGAACCCCGGCAATCGTGAAGCAGGTAAAATCTCCGCGCGATTTGAGGGAGCTGGCCAGGTCGATGCCGACGACGAATTGGTCGAAGGTTCGGGGGATGTCTCCTCGAGAGAACCATTCGGGTTGAAAGCCAACTTCTCCTTCTTTGGGAGCCTCGTTTTGGTATTGAAGCTCGAAGGCTCTCGGGTTTGCCTGCCGCAAATTTTGCAGTCGATCGAGGGAGAAATATTTCGGCCAGGACGAGCGCTCTTTGCCATCGTCGTCGGTGACGATCGCTTGGTGGGTGACGACCGTCCATCCCTTGTTCTGGTGTAGATCGGTTCCGAAAATGTCTTTCTCGTGGAATCGGGTTCCCCCGACGATGACGCGACCGCCGGGGACGAGGGTGGGGATGAGAGCTTCGTAGAATGTATTGCGCACGGTCGAGCGGGCATTTTTTGAAGTGCCGCCGCTGCCTTTGATAATGTCGTCACCGATGATGAGGTGGCTTCTTCGACTGACGATACTTCCGGTAATCCCGACGGCGTAGAAGGTAAAGTCTGCCTCTAGCGACGATACCCCGGCGTGTTTTTTGTCGATTTCCCAAATGCGATCGCCCCAGGTTTTGGACGGGCGGATGTGGGGAAAGACTTGCTGGTATTCGATCGATTCGAGGATGCGGCGAATTCCTCGACCTTTGGAGATGGCGATCGACTCGGAAGATGAGGCGTAGATAATTTGAATCTTCGGATTGTGTCCGATCGCCCAGGCAACGAAGAGGGAGATCCAGGCGCTCTTGCCAAATCCGCGCGGAGCTAAGATGACTGAGTTATTCCCAGCAACTCGATGCAAGCACGGGCTATCTTCTTCGGTTTGTAGGAGATTCGCCCAGTCGATATTGTGAGGTGTAATCCCCTGGTGGATAACGTTTGGGGCGACGTAGGTGGCAAATTCAATCAGACTTTCTCGAGCGGCGAGCGCTTCTTGACTGAGGGCCTCGGGCTGAGTCGAGACTAATTTTTGCTCAAATCGCCGCCGATGTAGGGTCTTTTTGAAGTCCATCGAGCTATGAAAACCGTACTGGTTACTATAATTTTACTAAGAACTTAGTTCAATTGTTCCGATGGCGAAACGAGGATTTTTCAACAATCTCAGCGAACGAGTTTTGCGGGAGTTGCACCGTCGCAAGTACGAATCCGTCAGCGTCTTGTACGAATGGCTCCAGGCTCAACCGGAGTTCGACGAGTTGGGTGGCGTGAGCGAGCAGGGGTTGCAGTATTTCATCTACGGGTTGCGCAAAAAGGAGAAGCAAGCCAAAGCCGAGAGCCAAATCGGCTCGAGCGTTGCCCAAGTTGATGGAGTCCTCGATGAGGATTACGAGATTTTAGAGAGTTTGAATCGGTTGCTTAGAAATACGGTCGAGGCAAGCTTGCAGCATTCTGAGGCGGTTTTGGACTCAGAGGATAAGACGGCAATTCTCAAGAAGGTACATATCGAGGTGGTGGATTTAGCGATCGCCGCTCGGAATCGATACGTGGCTGGGATGCGAGAGGTTCTCAAGGATAAGCAGCGTGAAGAGGTCAAGCCTCGTTCGTTTGCGAGGACGGCGGTTTGGAAGAAGATAAAATCTTTGCCTCAAGCCACGATTGGGGAAATTCTCGAGGCGAGCCGAAAGACGAGCGCGCCGTCGCGGTTGAAGGTGGTGTTAGAAGAAGACTTTGGGGTGGTCGCGT
>JAXHUC010000220.1:0-6072 GCA_034189805.1 Cyanobacteriota bacterium | reverse complement strand
CATTTTCTCCACATTCTTCCCCGATCGACTACACCCTATGCATTTTTTGAGACAATGTGGCACAGTAAAGTGGGAAAAACTAAAGAAAAACTCATGTCGGTACAGGGCGATTGCCAAAAGCCGAACTCGCAAAAAGGCGAAATAGAGTTTTCGCTTCGGGGCGCGATCGCCGCAAAATAGCTTGCACAACATTGCATTTATCGATGTATTTATCGATTTTATCGATCGCTTCCAAGATTGAGACGACTCACCGAAAGCGATCGAGTCAGGATGGCGCGAGTTGAAAAAAAATGGGAATGAGTTGGAAAGCCGATCGAATTTGATGCATTCAAAAAACAGCAAGAGTATGAGAGATTCAAGCGAACCGTCTCCAACTCAGCGATCTGAGTGCGAGGCCGGACCCCCCTTATCAGATAACTCGTTAGAATGCATTGCCGCCGAGGTTCCCGGTTCGATCTACCAGCTTCGGCGCGATCTCAACGGATGTCTTCACTTTCCGTTTTTCAGTGCAAGTGCGAGAACTTTTTTCGAGCTAGATCCCGATCGCATTCAAGCCGATGCGGGGCAATTACTCGATCGCATTCATCCTGAAGACCGCGATTTGTTCGATCGTTCCCTCGCCCATTCTGCGGCACGATTGGAAACTTGGTGTTGGCAAGGTCGATTTATTCTCCCTTCGGGAAAAATTAAGTGGGTTCGAGCTTCGGCAAATCCGCAAAAAAACCCGGATAAAAGTATTCTTTGGCAAGGATTGCTCGTCGAAATCAGTTCTAACTCACCCTCTAACTCCTCGCCTACATCCAATGCATCGAGCCAAAATCCAAATCGAGAAAACATTCACGCAACACCACAACCGACAGAACCACAACTCAAATTACCGCTCAAACTCCAAATTCTAGAGCAAGCCCTAGACACTCTCCCCCAAGCTTATTTTTGGAAAGACTTATCTTCGAGGTATCTTGGATGCGATCGACAGTTCGCTCGGCTAGTCGGTTTGGAACATCCCGAGGAAATTGTCGGCAAAACCGATCGCGACTTGCCCTGGAAACCGGAAATTGCCAGCACGCTACAACATTTAGACGCAACGGCACTTACCCATCGCACCAGCACGCGACAGATTCTCGAATCGCCCCGATTCACGCATCCACCCCAGACATGGTTCGAGACTCAGACCCGACTGCTCGAGGACGAATTGGGAAATCCGATCGCCATTTGGGGGACGATCGAAGATATTACCGAACGCAAGCAGATCGATAAAGCCCTCCTGAGTTACCAAAACGAGCTGTTGACTCTATTTAGAGCGATGCAGGATGTCATTTTGGTCTTTGATGCCAATGGGTGTTTTCTGAGAATCGTACCGACGAATCCCCCGCCTCTCTCTCGAATGCCACCGGAAGTTATCGGCAAAACCCTGCACGAAATTTTGCCGACAGAAACGGCGGACTTTTTGGTGAGTCAAATTCACAAAACCCTCAAAACGCAGACAACCACTCACATCGAACATCACTTGACCCTGGAGGGAAAAGAGATTTGGTTTGATGTGAGCATTGCCCCCTTACAAGCGCACAACGTCATTTGGGTGGCGCGGGATATCACCGAACGCAAGCAAGCCGAGTTGGAGCGCAGCCAAAGCCAGCAGCAACTTCAAGCGATTTTAGATTACGCCCCGGCTTTGATTTCGATCGAAAATTTGGCTGGGGAATACCTGGTACTCAACCGTCAAGCCCAGCAAGTTTTGAATCTCGATTCAAATCTCGATTTAAACCTCGAGCCTCAAGCGTCAACCGACTCCGGCTCGACTTCCTTACCCATGCCCGAAAAGAGCGGCTCCCTCCAACAGAACCCGCGCGATTTCATCGATCGAGAGCGACCGATCGCCACTGAAGAAATCCTCTCGTTACCTGATGGATTACATACCTATTTGACGGTGAAGTTTCCCTTAAAAAATGCGTCGGGTTCGACCTATGCCATCGGTGGCATTTCAACAGATATTACCCAACAAAAACAAGCCGAGGAAACCTTACGTCGAAATGAAGCCAAGTTACGTCACAAAACGCAGCAGTTAGAGCAAACATTGCTGGAGTTGCGACAAACTCAAGCCCAACTCATCCACACCGAAAAAATGTCGAGTTTGGGTCAACTGGTGGCGGGAGTCGCCCACGAAATTAACAATCCCGCCAACTTCATTCACGCCAACCTCAATCACGCTCGCCTCTATATCCAAGACTTACTCAAACTCGTCACGGCCTATCGAACTGAGTACCCGCAAGCCGCCTCCCACATTCAAGAAATTGCCGACGAAATCGACTTAGACTTTCTTCTGAACGACTTACCCAAACTGTTGGGTTCGATGCAGGTGGGAACGCAACGCATTCGAGGAGTGGTGAAATCGCTGCGAACTTTTTCTCGACTCGGTGAAGCTGAATTCAAACGAATCGATCTCCACGAAGGGATTGAAAGCACTCTCGCATTAATTAGATACCGACTCGAACCCAAAGTCAAACCCGCCATTCAAGTAATACGCGAATATGGCAATTTACCTCAAATTACCTGTTATGCTGGGCAGCTCAGTCAAGTCTTTTTAAATATTCTTACCAATGCGATCGATGCTTTGAATGAGGCGATCGAAAAATGGGATTGTTCTGCTCCGATAATTACCATTCAGACCGAAATTCTCGATGGCGACCGGGTGAGTATCTGCATTGGCGATAACGGTCCGGGCATTCCCGAGTCGGTACAAAAGCGCATGTTCGACCCGTTTTTTACCACCAAACCCCCCGGCAAAGGGACGGGACTGGGGATGTCTGTTTGCGATCGAATTATTACCCAACTCCACGGGGGCGAACTGCAATGCGTTTCTCGACTCGGAGAAGGGGCAACGTTCACAATCGTGCTGCCCATTTATCCCCCAGCGTCGTGATATGGTAACTGCGCGCGTTCGTTAGGATATCGGTGACGGAGAGGAAGGACGCGGAGACGGGGAGACGCGGGGACGCGGGGATGTGGAAGATGAGGGAGATGAGGGAGATGGGGAGACAAGGAAGAATTGTTCATTAATTCCCCGCCTTCACCGGATGTTTTATCCTGCGCTAGACGTTAATCTAGCTATAAAATCTTGGGAACTCGGAAAAAGTCGCCTTCTTGTTCCGGGGCAGATTCGAGAATATCATCCCGATCGGGGTAAGATTCGAGGGTGTCGGGTCGCGTCACGTTACTGACATCGATCGCCCGTGCCGTCGGCGGTACGTTTTCCGTATCCAATTCGCTCAACTGATTGAAATAGTCCAAAATATCGTTGAGTTGCGTGGTGAATTGCTCTTCTTCAGCTTCGGTGAGTTCCAAGCGGGCTAAGTGGGCGACTTTGCGGACTTGTTCTCGATCGATGGTACTCATGATAGGTGCTGGTTCGGGTTTTAGATAGCGGAGTTTTGGGAGGATTTGGGCCCGATGGCAGATGTGAGGGATTAGGTTGGCTGGGTTGACGATTTGCCCACAGACTAATACCGACGGGCGATCGAGATCAGAGACGATCGCCGTCTAACACATCCGAAGTTTACATTCGGTCTTTACATTCTGACCTAATTTCCCACTAAATCGATCGCCCCGTATTTTTGAGCCAGTTTTGCGCTTCGATGTAGTTATTCGGCGCGAGGCTAACGGCTTGCTTCCAATAATCTGCGGCCCGATCGAACCAATCCTCTGCACCTTCATTATCCCCTGCTTCTTTGGTTTTTTCCCCTTTGTAGTGGTAGATGACGGCGATGTTATTCAGGGCTTGGGGCATCTGGGGGTTGAGTTCGAGGGCTTCGTTGTAGAGTTTGAGGGCGCGCTCGTGTTCGCCGTTGCTGGCGTGAATCAGCCCCATGTTATAGATGATATAGCTGCGATCGTTGGGGTCTTCTTCGAGTTTGAGAGCTTCTTCGTAGTTGTCTAGCGCCTCTGCATATTCTCCATCGGCTTGGGCGGACATGCCATCGCGATAGTAGGCAAAGGCTTCTTTCGATCGTTTGTTCGTTGGCAGCATCTTGAGGATGATATCCGCCATGACAGTGAAGCTTTTGTCGATAAAGTTATCGTTCTTTTGTGTCCGAGGCATAGGAATACCGTGGGTATTAAAGAGTTGATTAGTCTATACGTGGATTTTACTACCATTTTCCAATGCGATCGACAATGAATGGGGAATGGGGAACAGGGAATGGAGTAGTCCGAACATCGATCGCAACCATCCATGCTTGTATTTTCCAATTTCTTCCATCCATGACAGATACTCCTCTACTTGTCCTCTCCGCGTCTCCGCGTCCCCGCGTCCCCGCGTCTGCCTCCCTTACATTTCGTATCCAAACTTATTCGGATCGACTTCGCTCAAATCCACATCCGCCAACCCATACTCCGCCCAACGCCGTTCTACCATCGCCGCCACATCGGCATCGGATTCTAGCGGTTCTCCCCACTCATGTTCTGTCTCCGGGGGAATCTTAGTCGTCGCATCGATACCCATGCGTCCCCCCAAACCGATCTTCTGACTGGCGAAATCCAAGGTATCGAAGGGGGTATTCGGCAGAATGAATACGTCGCGGGAGGGATCGACTTTCGAGGAAATCGCCCACACCACCTGACGGGGGTCGCGAATGTTAATCTCTTTATCGACAACGATGACGAATTTGGTGTAGGTAAATTGGGGCAGGGCACTCCAAAACGCCAAAGCCGCCCGCCTCGCTTGCCCTGGATAGGCTTTATCGATCGAAATAATCGCTGCTTTGTAGCTGAGGGCTTCCATCGGCAGGAAGAAATCGACGATTTCCGAAACTTGCTGGCGCAGAATCGGGGTATAAATGCGGTTGAGGGCGATCGCCATCATCGCTTCTTCCTTGGGGGGACGACCGCTAAAAGTGGTCATGTAGACGGGGTCTTTGCGGTGCGTCATGCAGCCGAAGCGAATCAGAGGCGAGTCTTCCACCCCACCGTAATAACCCATGTGGTCGCCGAAGGGGCCGTCGGGCAGCATTTCCCCTGGAGTAATCGTCCCTTCGAGGACGAATTCCGAATCCGCAGGCACTTCCAAATCCACGGTTTTACATTTGGCTAGGGGAACCCCCGAACCGCCGTAGAGTCCGGCAAACAGCCATTCCGACAGGTCTACGGGAATCGGCGTGGCGGCGGCCATAATAATTAGCGGGTCAACCCCCAGGGCGATCGCAATTTCGAGTTTCTTACCCCGTTCTGCGGCCTTGCGTAAATGCCTTGCCCCCCCGCGTACCGACAGCCAATGCACCGTCATCGTATTCTTCGACTGCAACTGCAACCGATACACACCGACGTTGGGCGTGCCCGTTTCGCAGTCTTTGGTAATCACCAGTCCCAGGGTGACGATTTTACCCGCATCGCCGGGATAGGGGCGAATCAGGGGCAGTTTGTTGAGGTCGAGGTTGTCCCCTTCGACGACGACTTGCTGGCAGGGGGGGAAGAAATTGCGGCCGGGCTTAGCTTTGACGACATCGAAGAGAACTTTACCAAATTCGATCGCCTGGGAGATTTTCTTCGGGGGTTTGGGTTGCTGCAACATCCCCAATTTCTTGCCGAGTTCTTCCAACTCCTGGGGCTTTTCCATATTCATCGCCCAGCAAACCCGTTCTTCGGTTCCCATCAAGTTCACCGCTACGGGATGGTCTGCCCCTTTGACATTCTCGAACAGCAATCCGGGGCCGCCCGCTTGCAGCATTCGATTGGAAATTTCCGCAATCTCTAAATCCGGATCGACCAGGGCGCTAATCCGGCGCAGTTGCCCCCGGTCTTCGAGCAGTTTCAGAAATCCCCGCAAGTCTCTGGCCATTAGTCGTGTCGTCTGGGTGAAGTGTCTTTAAAATAACTTAACATTATTTACCGATCGCGATTTGAAGAGGGCTCATTCATCATTGGTGACAAGTTAAGCTTGTGTGCCGCTTTTTAAAGGGAACGGGCATTCGTGACAAGTTAAGTAATTTTGTCGGGTGTCAAGTTGACGATCTTGAACGATAAAACCCCTTGCCAATAAAAGATTTGAGCGATTTCACTCTGGTGCGCGGGGGGTTCGGG
>JAXHUC010000022.1:0-62609 GCA_034189805.1 Cyanobacteriota bacterium | reverse complement strand
TTTTTCGATTTCGGAATTTTCTTGTGGGGAGATTCTGAACTTGGCATTGAAAGATTACCCAATTCACCATAATGCGATTGTTTCTCGTCCAATCGATCGAGTCCCTCATTCCGTTTACTGAGGATTGACAGGCTTACCGATCGCCTTTGGGTAAACTCACTTAGGTCCGAATACTCAACATCCCCCTAATCGGAAAACATTCTGTAGTTGGTATAAAGTTAAGCCCCATTCTTAAAATGCATCCCTAAGATAGTAAATATAAATTTCACAGCGACCGGGCGTTGCCAAAGCTACAAACCTCTGACGAGAGGTCAGCTATATAAACTATCGTGGCACACAAGGAGGAAAGATCGTTTTCATGACCGATCCATACCAACCCACAGCCCAGGAACGCGCACTCGATCGGGACTGCACCACCCTATCTCGCCACGTCCTGCAACAGTTACAAAGCTTTTCGACCGAGGCCCAAGACTTGAGTGCCTTGATGAACCGCATCGCCTTAGCCGGAAAGCTGATTTCTCGCCGCCTCAGCCGCGCGGGAATTATGGCCGGGGTTCTCGGATTTGCCGGAACCGAAAACGTCCAAGGCGAAGCGGTCAAAAAGATGGACGTTTACGCCAACGATGTCTTTATTTCGGTATTCGAGCAAAGCGGTCTGGTTTGCCGCTTGGCTTCCGAAGAGATGGAGAAGCCCTATTATATCCCCGAAAACTGCCCGATCGGACGTTACACCCTGGTCTACGATCCCATCGACGGTTCCGCGAATATCGACGCGAACCTGAATGTCGGCTCGATTTTCGCCATTCGCCAGCAGCAAGGCAGTGATGAAGACGGTTCGGCACGGGATTTACTCGAATCCGGTCGCAATCAAATCGGGGCCGGGTACATTCTCTACGGTCCGAGTACCGTCCTCGTCTACTCCATCGGTACGGGGGTACATGCGTTTACCCTCGATCCGAGCTTAGGCGAGTTCATCCTGTGGCAAGAGAATATCAAAGTTCCCCAACATGGCGCGGTGTATAGCGTCAACGAGGGGAATTTCTGGCAGTGGGAGGATTCGATCCGCGATTATATCCGCTACGTGCATCGTCATGATGGCTACACCGGACGCTACAGCGGTGCGTTGGTGGGAGACTTCCATCGGGTGTTACTCCAGGGTGGGGTTTTCCTCTACCCCGGTACGGTGAAGAAACCCGAAGGTAAGCTGCGGCTGCTGTACGAATCGGCTCCTTTGGCTTATCTGATCGAACAAGCGGGGGGACGCGCGAGTACGGGAACCCAAGACATTATGGATGTCGTCGGGGGAGAACTCCACCAGCGCACGCCTCTGGTTATTGGCTCTAAAGAAGATGTCGCTCTGGTTGAGTCTTTCATTCAAGAAACTGCTCGGATGGCAGAGGACAAAATTCTGACGGGTTCTTAAGATTTGAACCATCTCGATCGATTCTTCGCTCGAGATTCTTATTCACTCAAAAACAACAACAGTTATGACCACTAACCATCTCTTTGAAATTCAAGACTACGGCCAAAGCATCTGGATGGACAACCTATCCCGAGATGCGATCGAATCGGGAGAACTCAAAGACGCGATCGTATCCCGAGGACTGCGAGGCATCACCTCCAATCCAGCGATTTTTGAAAAGGCGATCGCCGGCAACCAAATCTACGATGCCGATATCGAAGCCGGCATTAAAGCGGGTAAATCCGTTACCGAAATCTACGAATCCTTAGTGTTTGAAGATATCAGCAACGCCTGCGACATCTTCAAACCCGTTTACGAACAAAGTAACGGCGTAGATGGTTACATCAGCATCGAAGTTCCCCCGAATATCGCTCGGGACACCGAAACCACCATCTCCGAAGCGCGTCGCTACCACAAAGCGGTCGATCGGTCCAACGTGATGATTAAAATCCCCGGAACCGACGAAGGTCTGCCGGCCGTGGAACAGGCGATCGCCGATGGCATCAGCGTCAACGTTACCTTGCTGTTCTCCGTTCAAGCCTACATCGATACCTTCTGGGCCTACATCAAAGGCTTAGAAGCGCGGGTGGAAAAAGGCGAACCCATCGACAATATCGCCTCCGTTGCCAGCTTCTTCCTCAGCCGGATCGATAGCGAAGTGGATGGCCGCCTCGATAAAATGCTCGCCGAAACGACTGATGCCGACGAGAAAGCCAAACTCGAAAGCATCAAAGGCAAAGTGGCGATCGCCAACGCCAAAATTGCCTATCAAGAATACAAGAAAATCCTCGCCACCGATCGCTGGCAAGCACTCGCGGCCAAAGGTGCAAAAGTCCAACGCCTTCTCTGGGCCAGCACCAGCACCAAAAACCCCGCCTACAGCGATGTGATGTACGTGGACGAACTCATCGGGCCCGATACGGTGAACACCCTACCTCCCAACACCATTGAAGCCTGTGCCGACCACTGCGATGTCGCCAGCCGCGTGGAAACCGACATCGAAGGTGCAACCCAAACCATGGCAACCCTCGCCGAAGTGGGTATCGACGTGGATGAGGTGATGGCTCAACTCCTCGATGAAGGGATCGACAAATTCATCAAACCCTTCGAGTCTCTGATGAACTCCCTCGAAGAAAAAGTCAAACAACTCGCACCTGTCTAAACTGACGACACGCACGGGGAATCGGTAGCGTTTTATCGCTGCAAATTCCCCATTGAATTGCTTGGGGAAATCAGAGCTGGAGAAGAGTGGGGAGCAATATTAATAGGTATTGCTGTAGCCGCTTGAAATCCAGACATTCGGCTCTCAGACAAATACCCCACTCCCCCAGCAACGCCTGCTCCCCCCGCTCCCTTCACTCTCCCCACTCCCCCTTTAGAACCCTATCGGCCACTCATGATTTCACTTGTCGAAAATCCACTTCGCGTGGGATTGCAACAAGACCGCATTCCCGATCCGCAAATTCTCATCATTTTCGGCGCGTCGGGAGATCTGACCCAACGCAAACTCGTTCCGGCCATCTACCAGATGAAGCTCGAACGCCGCCTTCCTCCGGAACTGACGATCGTCGGGGTGGCGCGTCGAGAATGGAGCCACGACTTCTTTCGGGAACACCTGCGCGAAGGAGTCGAACAGTTTGGTGGCGGACTGCAATCTGAAGATACTTGGAACGAGTTTGCTGAAGGCTTATTTTACTGCCCTGGGAATATCGATTCTCCCGAAAGCTATCAAAAACTCAAAGCCTTCCTCGGAGAACTCGACGAAAAACGGGGAACCCGAGGCAACCGCGTCTTTTACCTCTCCGTCGCGCCGCGCTTTTTCGGAGAAGCCACCCAGCAACTCGGTGCGGCTGGAATGCTCGCCGACCCCAGCAAACAGCGCCTGGTAATCGAAAAACCCTTCGGTCGAGATTTGAGTACGGCAAAAATGCTCAACCGGGTGGTGCAGGACGTATGTGACGAGCGGCAAGTTTACCGCATCGACCACTACCTCGGCAAAGAGACGGTGCAAAATTTGTTGGTGTTCCGGTTTGCCAACGCCATTTTCGAGCCGTTGTGGAACCGCCAATTCGTGGAAAACGTGCAAATCACCGTGGCCGAAACCGTGGGATTGGAAGGTCGCGCCGGATATTACGAAACTTCCGGGGCCCTGCGGGATATGGTGCAGAACCACTTAATGCAACTGTTTTGCCTGACGGCGATGGAAGCGCCGAACTCCCTCGATGCCGATAGTATTCGCAACGAGAAAGTGAAGGTGGTGCAGGCGACGCGCCTTGCGGACTTGGAGAACTTAGAGAAGTCCGCCATTCGGGGTCAGTATACCCAAGGCTGGATGAAAGGCAAGCAAGTTCCCAGCTACCGAGAAGAAGATGGGGCCGATCCCAATTCCACCACTCCTACCTACGCCGCATTGAAGCTGAATATCGATAACTGGCGCTGGAAAGGGGTTCCTTTCTACCTGCGCACCGGGAAGCGGATGCCGAAGAAAGTCTCGGAAATCGCCATCCAATTTAAGGAAGTGCCGCACTTGATGTTCCAGTCGGCAGCAAAACAGGCCAACCCCAACGTCCTGGCAATGCGGATTCAGCCCAACGAAGGAATTAGTATGCGCTTCGAGGTGAAAACCCCTGGCAGTTCGCTGCGGACGCGATCGGTGGATATGGATTTCCGCTACGATACCGCCTTTGGGAAACCGAGTACGGATGCTTACAGCCGCCTGCTAATCGACTGCATGTTAGGCGACCAAACCCTGTTCACGCGCGGCGACGAAGTGGAAGCCTCCTGGCGCGTCCTCACACCCCTACTTAATGTCTGGGACGCACCCGCACCGCCAGAGTCGATTCCGTTGTACGAAGCGGGAACCTGGGGGCCTGTCGAAGCGGAACTGCTCCTCGAACGAGATGGCGGACGCTGGCGCAGACTTTGAATGAATTCGGAATTCGGAGTTCGGAATTTGGAGTTCGGAATGGGGAACGGGGGCAGGCAGAGGGACGCGGAGAGGAGAGAAACGGGGGAAATGGGAGAATGTTTAGCTCCCAAGCCCCCAAACCTCCCAAGCTCCCCAAGCCTCCCAAGCTCCCCAAGCCCCCGAAGCTCCCCAAGCCCCCATCTCCTCTTGTCTCAACCAATCTCACAGCCGAAATTGATTAATTATGAGTACTCCAATCGTTGCACTGCAAAAACCGAAAGATATTTCCCTTGGGGAAATCGAAGCGGAACTGAGTAATATTTGGCTCAGTCAAAATGCCGGAAAGGGCAAAACCTCCTCGATCGCCACGAGAGCGGCTACCTTTAGTATGGTGGTTTACGAACCCGAAGAATTTCAGCAATTACTCGGGAGTTTGGGTTTCTACGACGGGGCGATCGATGGGATTCACGGGCCCGAAACACGCAATGCCATTCGCGAGGCGCAAAGAGCTTACGACTTAAGAATTACCGGTCGAGTCGATACGGAAACTCTCGATAAGCTCAGAGAAGAGTTTGCCAAGCAGCCAGAAGATCGCCAAGAGGTTTCTAACCTGAATGCCAGGGGATTTGGGATTAGCGATGCGATCGCCGACCAAAATCCTTGCCGCATTATCACTCTTTGTCCAACTCTCGGCGAAGATACGGGGGTGACGGCGCAAGTCTCGGCTTACTGCCCGATTAAGAAAGGGGAAGCGAGCAACCTCGTCTGCTGCGAATATATCACCCTGCGGGGCACCAAAGAAGCCCTAGCGCGGGTCGGCGATGTGGTCACCTCCCTGATGATTCCGGACTTGCCCAAATTCGTCTGGTGGAAAGCAACCCCGAACCCAGAACAGGAGTTATTCCAAACTCTATCGGAGTGTAGCAATTGCCTGATTGTCGATTCGTGCTATTTCAGCGATCCGGAGTCGGAATTGTTGAAAATGCAGCATCTGATCGAAGAGGAAACCTACATCGCCGATTTGAATTGGCATCGCCTGCTTCCCTGGCAGGAACTCACCGCCTCGACATTCGATCCGCCCCAGCGTCGCGCCGCCTTGGTGGAAATCGACGAGATTTCCCTCGACTACGAGAAAGGCAATGCGGCCCAGGCTTTGATGTTCATGGGATGGTTTGCCAGCCGCCTCAACTGGGAACCGGTTTCCATCGTCCAGGAAGGGGGGGATTACGAACTGATGCACGTTAAATTCAAGGGAGAGGACGATCGGGAAATTCGCGGGGAACTCGCCGCCATCCCCACCGCCGATTCTGGAGAAATTCCCGGCGATTTAATCGGCGTGCGCCTGAGTTCGAGTAACACCGATGCCGACTGCTGTACTATCCTCTGTTCGGAAACCACCGGCTGTATGCGGATGGAAGCTGGCGGCAGCGCTCAATCTTGCCGCACGGAACAGGTGAGCGCTTCCACGGATCAGAAGGCGGAATTACTCATGGCGCAACAGCTTCAGCGCTGGGGACGGGATGTTTTGTATGAGGAGAGTTTGGCCCTGACGGCGCAGATTTTGAATTTGCGGTGAGTCTGATGAGGTAACGGGGGCTTGGGAGGCTTCGGGGGCAACGGAGGCAACGGGAGCTAAATTCTCCCATCTCTCCCTCTCCGCGTCCTCCCCGTCTCCCCATCTCCCCCGAAGAGGGCGAAGCATTTGGAAGTCTAAGTTTCGTTGGACTCATAATTAATCGCTCAAATGCTTTGCCCCTACAAACCCAGTTTCCCCGTACAGGGGGTCAAAAATTCGATCGCGAGGCAAATTTCGCTGAGAATAACCCCGAATTATTGAGAATGAGGGAATTTTTGGGAACGAGTTTGCAGGGATTGAGCGGTGTGATACGATATCTTTAGGTCAAAACAAGGGCGAAGCTATTTCTGATTATCGTACTTGTTTCAAAGTATTTGACTGGGCGATCGCGTTTTGAGTAACTCTCGGCAAAATCGGAAATCCTCCTGTCTAGGGTATTTTTAGAGTGTCGATGGCTCGAATTCATCGGAAAAAATATGGCTGTAACCCTGATTCCATATTGTTTTGAGCTTTTACTCGATCGAGGGCGATCGCCATTCTCCCCCTCCGAAGGCTGCGAAGTTCTCGATTTTTTGCATTCAAATCCTCTGAGGTGTGTGGACGGCTTTTTGATGGAAGAACTAATTTCTTTAAATTGCCATAATGACGATATGGCAAGTATTTGGGCGAATTCACTCTCGACTGTCATTTCCATCCACACACCTCGCCAAATCGCCCAAACCCCTATTTTCTCGTTGAGGTGTGTGGATGCTATACAGGGTAAGGGTTTAAGGGCTGTCGTTGCGCGTTTCGCAGAGTCGATTTATACTAATTTCAGGGGGTGCGTGAAATTGACGCTTGAAACCCTTACCCCGTCTGGTCTCTCAGACGAACACCCTACCGATTGGGTTAAATCGGATTAGTTGGAAACGGTTTTCAGTGAATTGATAAGATGCACTTTACATACCCTACCGATTGGGTTAAATCGGATTAGTTGGAAACCTTCATTCAGTTCCTTCCCTAATTGTTCAATCTCCCCTACCGATTGGGTTAAATCGGATTAGTTGGAAACGTATGATCCCATTCCATCGCAGTCGGAGCATGGCTCCCTACCGATTGGGTTAAATCGGATTAGTTGGAAACTTTGTTGAAGTTCATGATTTTCAGTTTGTTCCCGTCCCTACCGATTGGGTTAAATCGGATTAGTTGGAAACGTTTGGGGAGGCCATGCCTCAGTTAAAGGCGTGTTCCCCTACCGATTGGGTTAAATCGGATTAGTTGGAAACTTGCCGTTGTGGTTTACGTAGGCCCCCATTCCATCCCTACCGATTGGGTTAAATCGGATTAGTTGGAAACTGAGATACGGATACTGATCTCTGCTACCCTCTCCCCCCCCTACCGATTGGGTTAAATCGGATTAGTTGGAAACGTTAGAGATAGACTTAAGCATTTGAAAACTCCAACCCTACCGATTGGGTTAAATCGGATTAGTTGGAAACGTTCGGTGAAAGCCTCTTGCAAATACTTATTTGCACCCTACCGATTGGGTTAAATCGGATTAGTTGGAAACCAATACTACCTACCTAACTAACTGGATCATATCCACAACCCTACCGATTGGGTTAAATCGGATTAGTTGGAAACGCTGGCAATTTGATCGTATAGCTATACTCATACCAACTCCCTACCGATTGGGTTAAATCGGATTAGTTGGAAACACTTTGGTATTGCACAATGGCAACACCAGAAACACTTCCCTACCGATTGGGTTAAATCGGATTAGTTGGAAACTTTTTTGATAAGTTGGAAATTACGCATTGTATTCCCTACCGATTGGGTTAAATCGGATTAGTTGGAAACCCGTGGTGACCGGCTTCCGGCTTTAAAAAGCCGGAACCCTACCGATTGGGTTAAATCGGATTAGTTGGAAACTTCAGTAGACACAGGGATCTGCAATATAAACAACCCCTACCGATTGGGTTAAATCGGATTAGTTGGAAACACGAGACCAACTTTTTTGGAAATAGCCATGATAAATCCCTCTTGTCACACTGGAGTACTACTTCTTGTTGTGCGGAATGTGGGATACAACCTTAACTTGTCACGAACGATCGCAGATCGACACTCCACATCTGGCACCATTCCCCATTTCCTAAAGCCAATTCCCCGCCAGTACGAAAGCCCCCCAAAAAAACGGATGCTCTGTGTCGGGATCGGTCAACAGGGAGAGTTGGGCGTTGCGTAGGGCTTCGGCTTTATTGGTGTGGGGTTGGGAGAGGGAGCGATAAAATTCCACCATCAAGTCGGCAGTCGAACGATCGTTCACTCGCCACAGAGAGGCGATCGTACTGCGGGCCCCCGATCGCACTGCCACCCCCGCCAGTCCCAAAGCCGCCCGTCGATCGCCCGATGCGGTCTGACAGGCGCTCAAAATCAGCAGTTCGATCGGGTTTAACCGATTCGATTCTCGGCCGGCGAGCAAACCTTCTAACCCTTGAGCGTCGAGTTTGCCATCCCAAGTGAGAATAAACGTCTCTTCGGCGGTGGAACTAAACTTACCGTGGGTCGCCAAATGTAAGATGGGAAAGGGTTGGCGCTCGATGGGACCTTTGAGGGTCGATCTCGTAAACTCTTCGTCGAGCAGAATTTGCGTGGGGACAATTTGGGAAATTTGTGCCAGTTCCAACCTCACACCAGGGAGTTCGGAAAAGCCTTGACGCGCTTCTGTCAATCCTCCAGCGAGGAGTTTGAATTCTTCAGACGATAGAGAGCGCGGCGCGAGCAGTTGTAAGCCGGAATTACGAGAAACCGCATACTTTTCCACCAAATACCGCTCGCCATCGTAGAGTGCGGCCATCGGCAGGTTTCGCATCGCCCCATCTAAAACAAAGACCAGGGTTTCGATGTTGCTGTCAGCTAACTCGGCTTCAACCGGACGAATCAGCCAATCGTAAATTTGCTCGGAGACTTGCAGTCGCACCCCGGTGGGAAAGGCGCGACTCATCGATTGTCGCATCTGGACAAATGCTTCTTCGGCTTCGGACTGGGGAAGTTCGGTTTGGTGGAACAGGAGAGGTTGACCCGGCACGGACAAAATGACCGCCAGTCGATCTTTGAGGATAATCGGATGGAAAACGGCTGCGGTGGGATCGATGCGATCGATTTGTTGGGGTTGCGCGTCGAGGCAAGCTTGGCGGAAAAAGTTATCGAGTTCGGCCAGTTGCAGGGCTTCGATGTAGTCTCGCGCTTGTTTGAGGTTCTTTTGAGAGGGGATCGATTCGCCAGGTTCGGGCGTAACTAACAGGGCGATCGCTTCTCGGTAAATCGGTTCGATTTGCTCTTGAAAGATAACTTGCTCTTCGAGATTGGCCACCAAGTCGTTGCGCAGGGTTCCCAACGTTTTCACCGCTTCGGTATAGGCCGCCAGCGCCCCAGTGCGATCGCCTTGTGCTTGGGAAATGCGCCCTAACTGCCACTCCCAGAGATAGACAATTTCGGCAGCGTTGGCAGATTCGGCTAAACTCAGGGCTTGCTCGCTCAGTTGTCGCGCTGCTTGCCATTGCCTGGCCCGTTCGTAGACTTGCCCCAAGGTTCCCAAGGCATAAGACCGAGCTTGGAGATCTCCGAGTTCCTGGGCTTGCTCGATGGCAACGGCGAGTAGGTGGGCAATGCGGCGATCGTCGGCTCTCTCGTCTTCAGATGCGGACAGCAGAGTTTGGGCGAAATTCACCCGCGCGTAGACTGCCGAACGACTGGCATTGAGTTCATCGAGGTTCGAGGCAACGACCTCAACTAACCCTTCATCCCATCGATCGAGATTTTCTAGGAGGCGCAGTTGGTTGAGTTGGGCTTGCAAGCGAGTTATATTTTGGGGGGCGAGATTTGCCGCTTGTTGGTAGGCTGCCAAAGCCGCTTCCCGATCGCTCCCTCGGAGGACATTTCCCAAAGCGAGCAACGTTGCCGACATTCCGGCCGTATCCCCCAATCCCTGGGAAATTGCCAAACTGTTCTCGAGAGTATCTCGCGCCCCAGCAAGATCCCCAAACGCTTGCAACGCCGTCCCCAAACTCCGCAATCCCATCGCTTGGAGGGATAAATCCGTTTGAGTTTGCAAGCGATCGTCGATTTGCTCTAGTATCCGTTGGGCTTGTTGGTAAAGTCCCAAACTTTGCAGGGCTTGGGCTTGGTTGATGCGGCTGCCCAATTGACCCAATTCATCTGAGGCTCGATCGTAGATCGATTCTGCCTGCTGCCAGGTTTCGAGGGCCATTGCCGCTCGCCCGCGATCGAGGTATATAGTTCCTTGGGTATTCAAGGTTTGCCCCAGAACCGTCAGCCCCCAAGTATCCAAATCCGACTCGTTTTGCAGCAAGGCGATGCTCGTTTCGATCGCCTGTCGGGATTTGTGCCACTCTCCCAGGGCTTGGTAGGCGCGGGCGAGATAAGTTAAACTCAGAGCTTGCTGGCGAACGTCATCGCTGGTGACTTCCTGCCAAACCCGCGCCGCTTCTGCAAACCGACCCGCATCGTAGAGTTGTTTGCCGCGATCGAGCAACATAGCGGGGGCGACTTCCGGTTCGATCGCCACAGTGGCAACGGTTGAAGAGACGGAGGCAGCGACCCCAGCCCGATCGAGGCAGGCGATCGACATTGGCAGCAGCAGCACCAACAGCAGACGAATCGAATTGGAGTTCGGCATGAAATTTAGATGAAAGATCGGTCTATGGAGAAGCGATATTTCAAAGAGGCTTTCCCGATCGCGATCTGAGTCGATCGTCTGCACCTGAATTGACTGAAGGCGATATCCGTTAATGCTTTTCGGGATCTCCATGGGAGTGAGAACCTTCGCAAACGGGAATGAGTTCTCCGAAGTTTCCCCGAATCGATGCCACCCGCGCTATCAATTCTATCGTGCCGTCCGAATGTTGCACCCAATCTCGAGCTTCAGTGAGGGAACTGAATTCAGTATTCCCCATACCGACATTAAACTCGCGGAAACTGTGGAATGTAGGTTGCTCCCGGCAGTGGTTCCTCCGGTGATGTGTTGAATTTCCCCTTCGAGATTGACGGTTGAATCTGTTGGCAGGGTGGCATCGGGCAAGATTTGCGCGGACACCTCTGAGGCGATCGAATTGCCAAACAGGCAGGCGGCGAGAGCGAATTTTAATCACATTTTGTTTGATTTGTCAATACCCAAGTAGAACTTCGATCGCTCGACAACCGCCATCAAAACCGCTTTATTCTTCTGAATCAAGTTGTTCGGCGTTGAGGTCTTCGAGTCGCAACCGCACGGACTCGGCGTGAGAGTGCAGTCCTTCAGCTTTGGCAAGAGTTTGAATCGCCCCGCCCATTTTCTGCAAGGCGGCCGGAGAGTATTGAATCAAACTCGAATGTTTCATAAATGTCTCAACTCCTAACGCTGAAGCGTAGCGGGCGGCCCCAGATGTCGGCAGGGTGTGATTGGGGCCGGCGAGATAATCTCCCACCGCTTCGGGAGTCGAACCGCCGAAGAAAATGGCTCCGGCGTGGCGAATATTTTCGAGCAGCGCCCAAGGATCTTCAACTTCGAGTTCGAGGTGTTCTGGGGCGAAGGTATTGGAGAGTTCTACGGCTTCGTCGAGGGATTCGACGATCGCAATTAAGCCGTAATGAGCCAATGCTTTTTCCGTGAGCAGGCGACGGGGATGATTTTCGAGTTGGCGTTCGACTTCGGCCACCACCTGGCGGGCTAGCGCCGAATCGGTGGTCAGCAAAATTGCGGCGGCGAGGGGATCGTGTTCGGCTTGGGCGAGCAAATCGGCGGCAACGTAGGTGGGATTGGCTTTGCCGTCAGCAATAACCAGCACTTCCGAGGGGCCCGCAAGAGAGTCGATGCCCACGATACCGTAAACCTGTTTTTTGGCCAGGGTGACATAGATATTCCCCGGTCCGGTAATCACGTTAACTGAGGGAATCGTCTCGGTGCCGTAAGCGAGGGCGGCGATCGCTTGAGAGCCGCCAATTCGATAAATTTCCTGGATGCCAGCTTCTTGAGCGGCTACCAACACGGCCGGATCGATTGCTTTTCGGGCACCGGGGGGTGTCACCATCACGATCCGGGGAACCCCCGCCACGCGAGCGGGAATCGCATTCATCAGTACCGTACTCGGATAAGCACCCCGTCCTCCGGGAACGTAAATTCCTGCCCGATCGACGGGATTGTAGCGTTTGCCCAGGACGATTTCGTCTTCGCCGAAGTTCACCCAGCTTTTGGGGCGGCGCTGTTGGTGAAAGGCTTCGATTTTACGGGCCGCCAGCCGAATCGCATCGATTAATTCCGGGGAGAGTTGTTGGTAGGCCGCATCTAACTCGATATCGCTGACTCTGAGTTCTTTGACTTCAAGGGTCTGACCGTCAAATTCGCGAGTATAGTGGAGAAGCGCTCGATCTCCTTGATGTTTTACGGCCTGAAGCACCTCGAGCACGGTTGCTTCTTTATCAGCCACGCGATCGTCGTGGGTGCGTTCGCAGATTCGTCGCAGTTCGGCTTCTGCCTGGGCCCGCTCAGTTAGAATTCGCAGCATGAAATCCGAAGGCCTACCTTTGAAGTTAATCTGGTTGCTGGTGATGGGGTGCAGCCTGCTGCTCTCCCATTCCCGTATTCTGTATCTAGCTTAACGCGAATTTTTGACGCGATCGCGACTTAAGCGAGTGGAGATGTTATATTATTTGGTCTGGAGATTCAAAAATCACCCATAATCTGACATCGCACCTAGAGGAATTTCGAGTGGCTAATATTAAGTCTGCGGCGAAACGCATTCAAATTGCCGAGCGCAACCGACTGCGCAATCGCGCTTACAAATCGGCAATCAAAACGCTGATGAAAAAATATTTTGCGGCCGTCGATGCTTACGGGACCGAACCCAACGAGCAAACCTTGGAAGTCGTTCGCGAACACCAAGCCGCAGCCTACAGTAAAATCGATAAAGCCGTGAAGCGGGGCGTGCTCCACTCGAATAACGGCGCTCGCAAAAAGTCTCGCTTGGCTCGAGCGCTCAAAAAGTACCAAGCCACCCCAGAAACAGCAGCAACGGCATAGGGAGATCGAGCGCTTGAGGTGGGGCGATCGTTGCCCGCTCTCGAGTTCTGCCGCATCCTTCAAGTACTATGCAACTGATCGATACCCACGTTCATATCAATTTCGATACGTTTCAAACGGAACTCGACGCGGTTTGCGCTCGCTGGCGCGAAGCGGGTGTCGTACAACTGGTACATTCGTGCGTCGAACCTTCAGAATTCGAGAGCATTCGCTCTCTAGCCGATCGCTTTGCAGAACTATCCTTCGCTGTCGGGTTACATCCCCTCGATGCCGATAAGTGGACCGAAGAGATGGCTCGAGAAATTCGCACTCGAGCAGCCTCGGACGATCGGGTGGTTGCCATCGGCGAAACGGGGCTAGATTTTTTTAAAGCCGAGAATGCCGAACAACAATACCAAGCCCTGCACTCTCAGCTCGAAATCGCCCGAGATTTGGACTTGCCCGTTATCGTTCACTGCCGGGATGCGGCAAAATCGATGGTAGGTATCCTACGGCAATTTCAGGAGCAGCACGGCGACCTACGTGGTGTGATGCACTGCTGGACGGGGAACGCGCAAGAAACGCAGTGGTTTGTGGACCTGGGATTCTACATCAGCTTTAGCGGTGTTGCTACTTTCAAGAAAGCCACTCAAGTTCACGAGGCGGTGCGCGTCGTTCCCGACGATCGCCTTTTAGTGGAAACCGATTGTCCGTTTCTGGCTCCAGCTCCCAAACGGGGAAAGCGCAACGAACCCGCTTACGTGCGCTACGTTGCCGAGCGCGTCGCCGATTTACGAGGCGTTCCCCTCGAGACCCTGGCCGCGCAAACGACGAGTAACGCCCGGACTTTATTCGGGTTGAAGTCAGAGTAATTCCCCCCAGCTCTCAAGCTCCCCGGTCCGATCGAATAGCCCCTATTTATGGCAACCTGGATACAGAGAGATCGTACAGACTTGCGATCGACCAGATCGTCACAACTCTTCAGCTCGAACCATGCAAACATTGCCTAACACTCCCCAGACGGCATCTACTCCCTTATCTGCCCCCATCGATACTGCAATTCACCGGCGAAAAACTCGTCCGGTGAAAGTCGGGAACGTTACCATTGGTGGCCCAAATCCCGTCGTCGTCCAATCGATGATTAACGAAGATACGATGGACGTAGAAGGCTCGGTGGCGGCCATTCGCCGCTTGCACGAAATCGGCTGCGAAATCGTCCGCGTGACCGTGCCGAGTTTATCCCACGCCAAAACCCTAGCAGACATCAAGCAAAAGCTGATCGAGACCTATCAAGACGTGCCGTTGGTGGCCGACGTACACCACAACGGGATGAAGATTGCCCTGGAGGTGGCAAAGCACGTCGATAAAGTGCGGATCAATCCGGGACTGTACGTGTTTGAAAAGCCGAAAGCCGACCGGGGCGAATACACCCAAGACGAGTTTGATGAGATCGGCGATAAAATCCGTGCCACCCTCGAACCGCTGGTGGTCTCCTTGCGAGACCAAGGAAAAGCGATGCGCATCGGGGTCAATCACGGATCGCTCGCCGAGCGGATGCTGTTTACCTACGGCGATACTCCCGAAGGAATGGTGGAATCGGCGCTGGAGTTCATCAAAATTTGCGAATCTTTAGACTTTCGTAATATCGTCATTTCCCTCAAAGCCTCCAGAGTCCCCGTAATGATTGCCGCGTACCGCTTGATGGTCCGGCGCATGGACCAACTGGGAATGGACTATCCCCTGCATTTGGGCGTAACCGAAGCTGGAGATGGCGAATACGGTCGCATCAAGTCTACTGCTGGGATTGGAACGCTTTTAGCCGACGGAATTGGCGATACGATTCGGGTTTCCCTCACCGAAGCCCCTGAAAAAGAAATTCCAGTCTGCTACAGTATTTTGCAGGCACTTGGATTGCGAAAAACCATGGTGGAATACGTGGCGTGTCCGTCTTGCGGGCGCACCCTCTTCAACTTAGAAGACGTGCTCCACGAGGTCCGCGAAGCCACCAAACATCTGACAGGTCTAGATATTGCAGTGATGGGGTGCATCGTCAACGGTCCGGGGGAAATGGCTGATGCCGATTACGGCTACGTGGGCAAACAGCCGGGTTATATTTCTCTGTATCGAGGTCGAGAAGAAATTAAAAAAGTGCCAGAGTCGCAAGGTGTTGAGGAGTTAATCGATTTAATCAAAGCTGACGGACGCTGGATCGATCCGTAACGAGCTTTAATTTGAGGATTTCCGGAGAATTCTGAGGTTCGATCGCATAGATAAATAGGCGATCGACCTTTTAGGGTTGCTTGTGTTAAAGTGGGCATAACTTAATATGAAAAAACTTCCCAATATTCCTAGTAGGCAGATGGCAATGACAACTCGTGGGCTAGTTGTAGGCGCGACAGTAGTAATGCTAAGTACGGTGACGATTGTTGGAGCGGGTCTGCACCTCAAAGGGCAAGCGTTCTTTCAAGATAGTCCCAAAGAACTAGTTGATGAAGTTTGGCAGATCATTGATAAAAACTACGTCGATGCCACCTTCAATCAAGTGGATTGGAGAGCTACGCGCGAGGAATATCTCGGTCGCCCTTATACGGATCAAGAGCAAGCCTACACTGCCATCCGCGAGATGTTAGAGCAGCTCGAAGACCCCTACACTCGCTTCATGGACCCGGAAGAGTTCGAGAACATGCAAATCGACACTTCCGGCGAACTGACAGGGGTCGGTATTCAGCTCGCTCAAGATGAAGAAACGGATAAGTTGATGGTGGTTGCGCCCATCGAAGATACCCCAGCTTTTGCCGCCGGAATTAAAGCAAAAGACGTTATCGTTGCCATCGACGGTCAAAGCACCGAAGGAATGACGATTAACGAAGCGGTGAACCTGATTCGCGGACGAGTGGGAACCTCTGTCACCCTGACGATTTTGCGAGACGAGAGCCAAACCATTGAATTTCCCATCACCCGCGCTCGCATCGAAATCCACCCCGTTCGCTACAGCTATCAAACCCAGCAAGGGGGAATCGGCTATATTCGCCTGACGAACTTTAGCGCCAACGCCGCCGAAGAGATGCAAGAGGCGATTGAAGATCTCGAATCTCAAAACGTCGAGGGCTACGTTCTCGACTTGCGCTCTAATCCCGGCGGATTGCTTTACGCCAGTGTCGAGATCGCCCGGATGTGGTTCGATGAAGGTTCGATCGTCTCAACGGTGAACCGCCAAGGTTCGATCGACCTCCAGAAAGCCAACGGCGGTGCCCTCACCGATAAACCTCTCGTGGTCTTGGTGGATGGAGGTTCGGCAAGCGCGAGCGAAATTCTCTCGGGCGCGCTGCAAGATAACGATCGCGCCACTCTAGTGGGAACTCAAACCTTTGGAAAGGGTTTAGTCCAATCCGTACGGGGTTTGGGAGATGGTTCCGGACTGGCCGTGACGATCGCCAAATATCTAACGCCGAGCGGACGGGATATTAACGAAGAAGGGATTAGCCCCGATATCGCCATCGAGCTGACAGAGGAACAACGGGAAGAACTACGGCTCGATCGCACTCTAATTGGCACCGCGCAAGATCCTCAATATGCAAAAGCCCTGGAAATCTTAAGCCAACAGCTCGCGTCTCAATAATCTCATTTGGAGATTTCTATAAGTTCATCAATTTCTCTGGGGTTAATCTCCTCGAGATCGTCGTTCTCAGACTTTTCTGGGAACGATTATTTTTGAGTACCGTCTTTTTAAATGGATGAATGTATTCTGACCTCAATCGGGGCGAGAATCGCAGCTAAAGGTCAAAGTCCAAGAACCGTCCGATTTCAAATTGGATAACCAAGGTTCAATAATATCCCGAACAATCTGACAATCGACAACACCCAACGGAGTACCATGGTATACCTGCGTTGTTTAAAAAAATTAGGCAAAACATCTTTTGCCGTCACCACCCTAGCCATTGCGATCGCGGGAGGGACAGGTGCGATCGTAACGCGCGCAAGTGAGATATCGCCTCAGCCGAGTTCGAGTTCGATCGTCCAAGCCCCAAGCTTGCAAAGCCTTGCTGAGGAATTCGTGGATGCGATGGCAACTGACGATATGGAGCGAGCCAGAGGGTTTTTACATCCGACTCTCCAGGAAGAACTCAGCACAGAAGATCTCCGGCAAAACTGGGAAGAATTAATTGCCGTAACGGGTAAATTTCAAGAACGTTTGAGTTCGAGTGCGGTTGAAGACCCCAGTGGGAACGAAAACTTGGTCTTGGTGTCAATTCGATTTGCAAATGTCACCGACGATTTAATTGTTATTTTTAATGACGAGCGAGAAGCGATCGGTTTTGATTTCCCCGAAGTAGAATAATTGCAGTTCGGTTAAAAGGTTAAAAAATAAATGATATCCCCGTCTCTCGAGAGGCGGGGATTTTTTATTCGACCTTGCAAATTGTCGAGTCCGCTTCTTCCATTTGTTCTCAGTTAGCTGGGTTGAGTCGAGCTATTGGTTTAAAAATTTACTGCTACTAATGACTGATTGAATTACCACTACTTCCTTAAGAATATTTGAGATTTATTTTGAGTCTCTTTACCTCAATCTTGATGTTTTATGAGGATTTTTTTAAATACAAAAGGTTACGAAGAGATGGCGAAACTTACCAAAAAAATAATAATATATTTCTAATAATATCACTTTTAAAGTTAATTTTTATTGTTTTTTATTTAAATTAAAAGTCATAGCACTATGCGCGTATTTATTTACACTAGCCATCAAATAACTTATTTCCGTTCCTCGTTCTCCATTACCCAATCCGCAAAATTTATAACGATTCGCTCAATGCATATATCTCAAAGGCTTTTCAACTCTCGTCATAGATTTGCATCGATGCGCTCGATGAGAATACCTGCCAGAATGGCAAGAAAAATCCTAAAAACCAGATTATATTAGCAAAATATATTAGACTCAACTCCTTTATCCTATAGAAAATTTGTAAAATTAAAATGAAAGAGACTTACTTTTTATCTCCTTCTGGCTCGGTTTCTAACTCGAACTTTGCCTCGGCTCAAGGGGGATTACTTACAGAAAATTACAGTCATCCGGGGTCTTTAAGTAATCTAGAAGACGCTGCCGATATCGTTCTTAAAAATGGTATCGCTCGCGCAATTGCCGACGCACAATCGATATTTTCAGAGGATGATGCTTTCACGGCGCTGTTCTCCGATACGGGAATTGTGGTTGAAGCGGAGTCGGGAAGTTTTGATGGCAAAGCAAAAAGTAAAGCTAAAGTAACGGCAGCTTTTGAAGTTGGCGCGAACGAGACGTTTTCCTTCGAGACGATCGCCGATTTATTCCTTGAAGCTAAAGAAATCGAAAATCCCGATGCCGAATTTTCTCGAGTTCGATCGGGTTCGTCTTTTCTGTTGGTTGATGTGACCGATGAGGATAACTCGGAAATTATCGACTATGCAGTCGTCTCCGGACGTTTAATTTCCTCTCAAAAAATCGGTCGCGCTCGCGTGGGTTCGACCCGAAACGTTTCTATTACCCAACGCCAAGTCGATCGAGATGTCAACGGGAATAACGGCACGGATTCGGTTTCGGCATTTGTCACGGCTCGGTACGAGCGTCAGTTCGATCGAGATACCCGTCTGGCACTGATTCAAACCGACACCAGTACGACGAAAGTCATAGAAGACCCCCTCATCGATCGGCTGGGATCGGGAGTCACCTATGGTTCGATAAATAAGGATCGCCTGGAAGGCAACCATCGCAGTAATAAAATCTACGCGAGTTTGGGGAACGATCGCCTATTTGGAAACGGCGGCGACGATATTCTCGAAGCTGGTAGCGGGAACGATCGGGCTGTTGGCGGTCGCGGAGATGACAAAATCAACGGCGGTCGTGGAAACGATAACTTATTGGGCGGTCTCGGCAACGATGAAATTTTAGGAGGCGAAGATGACGACACGCTGACTGGAGGTCGAGGCAGCGACACGATGACTGGAGGTCGCGATGATGATACGTTTGCCTTCATCCGCAATCGCAGCTTGCGTTCTGGGGAACTCGATACGATTACCGACTTTCAACCAGGACTCGATACGATCGAATTTCGAGGTTGGGGTCGTTTGAACGCTAATGCCTGGTTTGATAACGCTCTCGCCGACGATCGATTCATCGACACATCCCAAGGGGCCCTCTTTAAATCGAATTACGGTGGTGAAGTTCTTTTTGAAGGCATCGATGTCAGCGATTTAAGCGCCTCGGATTTCAGTTTTGTTTAGGGGTAGTCAGGTAACGAGAATTATCCGCGTTCTTTCTGAGCCGATCCAAAATGAACTGACTGCTGAGTGCTGATGGCTGAATGCTATCGAAATTAAACCCGACGAATGTTAAAGCAACACCATTCTTTGCGCTTCCAAAGGGTTGCCACGATCCAGCCATTTTGCTCTAAAACATCGGCCATTGCCTTGGCTTGTTCGAGCAAAACGCCACTGATAATCCCCCAGGTGGTGTCTTTAGAAATGGCTTCAAACTGAGGAACCATATCGACGATCGTTTCGGCTAAGATATTACACAAAATCCCATCGACGGGACCTTTTGCCAATTCGATCGCCCGTTCCAAACTCCCAACATCGGCGTGCAATCGCCGAGCGTCAACGTCGTTGAGTTCGCGGTTGCTGCGGGTGGCGCGAACGGCGAGGGAGTCAGTATCGACAGCGTAGACTTGAGTTGCCCCGAGTAACACCGAAGCGATCGATAAAATACCCGAACCGCAGCCGATATCTACCAGGGTTGCTTCCGTGTCCTCGAGTCCCAAGCGCATTTCTAAAGATTCGAGGCATAGTTGGGTGGTGGCGTGGGAACCCGTCCCGAATGCGGCACCGGGATCTAAACGCAGAACCAGGCGATCGGGATTTTCCGGCAGCGGCAGCCACGCCGGATAAATCAAAAAGCGATCGCCCACTTTTTCCGGATGCCAGTATTGCTTCCAACTACTGGCCCAATCTTCCTCGTCGATCAGATTCCACTGAGTTCCCGGCGGCGGCAAATTCACCGATAGGGCATCTTGGCGCAACCAAAGGGATAGAGCAGCTAAATCGAGCAGTTGCGCTTTTTCTTGGGGTAAATAGGCATACACCCAACAAGCATCTCCCTCCACTTGGCTTGCCGTTCCCCGACAGCCAAAGCGATCCAAGCGCCAAAAGATGAGTTCTTCTAACGCTGGATCGCTGAGAATTTTGATTTCCCACCAACTATGTGCCATGTTTGCCGGTTATAGGGTTTAGGGTGTGGGGAGCTTGGGAGGCTTCGGGGGCTTGGGAGGCTTCGGGGGCTTCGGGAGTCAGAATGCAATATTCTTCCGTTTCCCCCGTTTCTCCCGTTTCCCCCATTTCCCATCTCCACATCTGGAGCGTCACCGCTGCCTCCGTATCATTCTCCCCCAGCTCTCCCTTCCCCATCTTCCCCTAAAGCGTCACGGTATAGGCATCGCGAATACCGGGTACTTTCATAATCTCATCTAAAATCCCTTCTGGTAAAGGATCGTCGAGACTCAGTACCATCACCGCATCGCCCCGGACGATTTTGCGTCCCACTTGCATACTGGCAATATTGACGTTAAAGCTACCGAGCAGGGAACCAATTTTACCGATAATTCCCGGCATATCGCGATGTCGGGTAAAGAGCATGTGCTGGATGGGCGGTACGTTAATGGGGAAGTCATCCAGGCCGGTGATGCGAATTTCGCCATCGCCTAGAAGCGCCCCCGTGACGGTATGTTCGCCGAGGGACCCTTGCGCTTGTAGGTGCAAAGAGTCGGTGTAGTCTCGGATCGAGGAATCTCGCGTTTCGATCACCCGGATGCCCCGTTCTTTAGCTTCGATCGAGGCGTTGACGTAGTTGACTCGTTCCCGCAAGGCCGGGGAGAGCAAGCCTTTGAGAGCCGCAATGACGATCGGCTGACTTTGCTGCTCGGCCAGGTCTCCTTGCAGGCGGACGTTGAGAGAATCGACCCGTCCCCCGGCCAGTTGACCCACCAAATTGCCCAAGGTTTCCGCCAGTTCTAGGTAGGGGCGGAGTTTTTCGAGGGCTTCGGGGTAGAGTCCGGGAATATTCACCGCAGAACGGGCGGGCAATCCCAAGAGGACATCGCGAATTTGTTCGGCGACATCGATCGCCACGTTGACCTGAGCTTCTTCAGTCGATGCACCCAAATGGGGGGTGAGAATTAAGTTTTTACCCACCGATCTTAGGGGAGAATCGGCTTCGAGGGGTTCGTTTCCGTATACGTCCAAAGCCGCCCCGGCAATTCGCTCTTCTTTCAGGGCTTGGGCAAGGGCCGCTTCGTCGATCAATCCTCCTCGGGCGCAGTTGACTAACCGGGCAGAAGGTTTCATTTTCGCCAACATCGCCTCGTCGAGCATATTTGCCGTTTCTGGGGTTTTGGGCATATGCAGGGTGATGTAGTCGGCTTCGCGCACGAGCATCTCTAGTTCTACCAGTCGGCAGCCGAGTTGTTCGGCTCGTTCGACGGAAATAAACGGATCGTAAGCCAGCAGTCTCATCCCCATAGCTTTGCCTGCTTTGGCGACGTGGGAACCGATTTTCCCCAAGCCGACAACCCCCAAGTTTTTTTTGTAAACTTCAGTGCCGATGAAGGCTTTGCGATTCCACTCACCTTGTTTGACGGAGTGGTTGGCATCGGGAATGTAGCGAGAGAGAGCCAACATCATGGCGATCGCGTGTTCGGCAGCGGCGATCGTATTACCTTGGGGAGAGTTGACGACGACGATTCCCTGGCGGGTGGCGGCGGCAACGTTGACGTTATCGACTCCCACACCAGCCCGTCCGATAATTTTGAGCTGGGTTCCGGCGGTAATCACTTCTTCGGTAACTTGGGTTCCCGATCGAATCATCAGGGCATCGTATTCGGGGATAATTCCCACCAGTTCAGAGGGAGATAGCCCCGTGTTGACATCAACTTGAGCAACCTGGGAAAGGATATCGATTCCAGCTTTATCTACAGAATCGGAAACAAGAACCTTGGGCATATCGGCAGTTTGGTGAGAATGGGACGGTAGATTTCGGGCGATCGGGCGGCTGTTGCCCGAATTTGCAGTTCTCGACCTTTACAATTTGGCTAACCCGCGATCGATCGGGTGCGCTGTCGTCAGTTCGCAAGAACTCGCGCGCTTGTCTGTGCCCGACGATCGAGGTGGCGATCGCGCGATCGGAACCCCCGCAGGTGGTTATTGTACCGGGAAAGTGGATTCTGTCTAACAGGATACGAAAAGTCTTTAGTTTTAGTACGGGATCGCAATCGAGTTTATGAGAAACATCACCAATTTTGCGGCAGGTTCGATCGGGCAAGCTTAAAAAGTATGAATGTTTGTTAAGTATGCCAGAGCAGTTCTGATTACTTTTGTAGATCGAAGTGGTTACGCACTCACATCTAAGTGCTCGAGAAATAAGTGTTTGAGAAAAATGATTAAATACTTTTTTTGAAATCGTGTTCCTCAGACAAATTCATCATCTGAAATCGATCTTGAAGATAATATTAAATCGTTGATATTCTAGAGTTTGTCAGACAAAGTGGGAGCATTCTATGCACTTTCACACACTCGAATCGTGGCAACATTCTCACGATTTCTCGGATAATCACGATCGAGCCGAAAAAAATACCAAAATTGTGATGTTGCTGACCGCAGTCACGATGATTGCAGAGATTGTCGCCGGGACGATTTTTGGTTCGATGGCTTTGCTGGCGGATGGTTGGCATATGGCAACCCACGTCGCCGCGTTTGGGATTACTATCTTTGCGTATCAATATGCTCGCCGCCACGCAACTGACCCTCAATATACGTTTGGCACTGGAAAAGTGAGCGTGCTGGGCGGTTTTGCCAGTGCGGTAGCCCTCGCTGTCATTGCATTTGTGATGGCATTTGAATCGATCGCTCGTCTTTTTGAACCGCAAGCCATTCAATTTAACGAAGCCATTGGTGTTGCCATTCTCGGGTTGGTTGTGAATTTAGCCAGTGCCTGGTTATTGCAAGACCATCATCATAGCGATCTCCACCACCACCATCACCATCATCATGGCGATCGCAATCTGCGTGCTGCCTACTTTCACGTTCTCGCAGATGCACTCACCTCTGTTTTGGCGATCGTTGCCCTCTTTGCAGGAAAATTCCTGGGTTGGATCTGGCTCGATGCGGTGATGGGGTTAGTCGGTGCTGGCGTAATTGCAAAATGGGTTTACGGCTTGGTGAGCGACACGGGTTCGATTTTGCTCGATGGCGGTATCGACAAGCAAATCAAGCTCGATATCGTAGAGGCGATCGAAGAAGATGCCGATAATCGCGTCACCGATTTGCACGTCTGGCACGTCAGTCAGAATCACCTAGCGGCAACGGTTGCCCTCGTGACTCACTATCCCCAAGCTCCAGAGTATTACAAAGCCTTACTCGATCGCATTTCCCATCTTTCTCACGTCATCGTGGAAGTCAATCCCTGTCATGGCGAGGCTTGTATGGAGTTGTCTGGCGATCGATCTGCATCTGTTAGCCATTAGCTATTAGACCTAGGCGCGGAAAAGGAGGGAACGGGGAACGGGGGTGAGAATTGATGGTTTCAAGCGCGAAAATTGATGGCAATTTTCAGTTTCGCGGTAAGCATTCAGGTATCAGCCGTCAGCCGTCAGCTTAAAACTCCGGAAATTTTGGCTTTCTGACCAGAGTCGCGCATCTGATAGCTGATAGCTGATAGCTAACGGCTGAATGCTTACGTTTCGCGCCGATGTCTATTAGATAGATAACCTTAGCGGTTACCCCAAATGCAAGTGGCGACGGAGAATGCTGACGACTTCCCCAGGAGTTTGTGTGGGTTGCGGCGGACTCCACAATCCCACTTCTGCATAGCCGAGAATTTGCAAAGTTTGGATCGTGCGATTGACGGCAGCAGGAGAACCGAAAATGGCGTGGACGATCGGTTCTCGTCGAGGAAATTGCAAGTCGGACGGGCGATCGATTGGTGGAGTCGGGTTTGTTTCGGAATCGGAGTCTTGGAACATGGAAAGTTATCGTACCTGTAAAAATCGATTGTTGATTTATTTGCTGACGTACTTAGATTATCGATTGTAGGATAATATGTCAACATTTGTGGGTTAATAAATTAACATTTACTCCGTTCTGCTCTTCTGGGACGATTGTCCGAAGAACACGCTTCGCAAGCGAGAGGAATGGGAAGAGCAGGCAAAGCCCTCAAACAAACGCTGCAAACCTACCGGATTAGCCAGAATAAACTGGCAGTAGCTTTAGGAGTCGATCGCTCTATCGTGTTCCGTTGGTTTCACGAACAAACCGATCCCTCTGGAGAAGCGATTGCCCAAATTGTCAGCGTATTGCAGGAAATCGATCCGAGCGCTGCAAAAGCATTTATTCGATCGTACTTAGGCGAACTCGTCGAAGAGGATGAGCGATCGTCGTCCTAGAGAAGAGGGTGAAAAACCCTCAAATATACCTTAAAAAATGGTAAAATTACATAAACAATACAAACATACTTCACGAATCGGTTTTGATACAAGCGGAAACCCTCGAACTCCTAGAATGGCAGCGTTTGTGCCAGCACCTGTCTACTTTTGCCGCCACTAAGTTAGGTCGGGTTGCCGCCGAGCACCTGCAAGTGCCCGCTACCCCCGATCTGACTCTAGAACTTCTCGCCCAAACCCGAGAAACCTACAGCCTCGAAACCGATACCAATAACAGCCTGTCCTTTGAGGGCATTTGCGATATTGGCGAATCTCTCGAACGCGCCGAGTTACAGGGCGTACTTTCTGGGGAAGAGTTACTCAACGTCGCCACCACTTTGACTGGGGCGCGGCAGTTGCGACGAACCATCGACGATCGCGAGGAACTGCCCATCTTGCAAGTCCTGGTGTCCTCAATGCGCACCTATCCAGAACTCGATCGCGAAATCCACCGATGCATTGACGAACGGGGGAAAGTGACCGATCGCGCCCGTCCGGAGTTAGGGGAAATTCGCCAACAGCTCAAAAGCGTTCGCGATCGCATCTATCAAATTCTCCAACAAATCATGCAGCGACAAGGGAACGCCCTGCAAGATCGCGTGATTACCAAACGCGGCGATCGCTTCGTCATCCCCGTCAAAGCCGATCGTCAGGATGCCATTCGCGGCATCGTTCACGATATATCAACCACGGGGGCAACCTTATACGTCGAACCCCACGCGATCGTCGCGCAAAATAATAAACTGCGCCAACACCTGCGGCGAGAGGAAGCCATCGAAGAAGCAGTGCGGCGAGAACTGACCGATCGCATTTCCGAGGTTCGAGAAGACTTAGAACGGCTGTTGGCGATCGTCACCACCCTCGATCTGGCTACCGCCCGCGCCCGCTACAGTTTGTGGCTCGAAGCCAATCCCCCCCGGTTTATCGATCTGGCCGACGATGCCACTGCCGGGACGATTCCCGCGTCTCCGATTACCCTGCGGCAACTGCGCCATCCCCTGCTCGTTTGGCAGCACAAACACGAACAAGGAACCGCCGTCGTCCCGGTGAATCTCAACATCGAACCCCACATTCGGGTAGTAACGATTACCGGTCCGAATACGGGGGGCAAAACCGTCACCCTGAAAACCCTGGGTTTAGCAGTGTTGATGGCGAAGGTGGGGCTATTCGTTCCCGCCCGAGAACCGGTCGAACTCCCCTGGTTTTCCCAAGTGCTGGCTGATATCGGCGACGAGCAATCCCTCGAGCAAAGTCTCTCGACATTTTCCGGACATATCCGCCGCATCGGCCGCATTTTAGATGCGCTCGAAGCCGATCGATCTCGAGAACCCAAACCCCCGATCGAACCCCTTGATGGTGAAGAGAGCGCCGAGACCTCAGACACCGAAACCCTCCCAGAGGAACCATCAGCCGTGCGCCCGTTTCTACCGTTAGTGCTCTTCGACGAAGTAGGAGCCGGAACCGATCCCACCGAAGGCAGCGCCCTGGCCATTGCCCTTTTGGAGTATTTGGCCGATCGCACTGGACTCACCATTGCCACCACCCACTTTGGAGAACTCAAGGCCCTCAAATATCAAGACGAGCGATTTGAAAACGCCTCGGTGGAATTCGATGATGTGAGTTTGTCGCCGACCTATCGGTTACTGTGGGGAATTCCGGGGCGATCGAACGCCCTGACGATCGCCAGTCGGTTGGGGCTAACTTCAGAAGTGGTCGAGCGCGCTCAAACCTACGTCGCACCGGGAGGCAGCAGCGATGTCGATCGGGTGATTTCCGGCTTGGAAGCCGAACGCCGCCAACAAGAAACCAAAGCCCAGGAAGCCTCCCAACTCGTCGATCGAGCCGAACGCCTGAATCGGGAAATTGCCGAAAAAGCGGCCTGGCTCAAAGAGCGCGAGCAGCAACTCAAGCAAGAACAAGAGAAAGCCGTCCAACAAGCCATTTCCCAAGCCAAAGGAGAAATTGCCAAAGTCATTCGCGACCTGCAACAAGGTCCGGCCACAGCGCAAGATGCCCAGAAAGCCACCGTTGCCGTCGATCGCATTGCCAACCGCAAACTGCCTTCCCGCAGCGCCCCCCCAAAACCCAAACCCGGATTTCGCCCGCAAATCGGCGATCGCATCCGCATTCCCAGCCTGGGACAAACCGCCGAAGTCCTCAGCCAACCCGATAAAGATGGCGAACTCGCCGTCCGGTTCGGCTTGATGAAAATGACCGTCAAGCTTACTGATATCGAATCTCTCGACGGGAAAAAAGCAGAACTACCCGCCAGCAAGCCTCCCAAATCGACTCCTGCCGCCTCCAAACCCGCAGCATCTACCTCTGTTGCGACTTCTGCACCGCTCGTACAAACCTCCCAGAATACCGTCGATCTGCGCGGTAGCCGGATTGCCGATGCCGAAGTGCAACTCGAAAACGCGATCGGCAAAGCCGTACCCATCGGGGGGGCATTGTGGATTATTCACGGCAAGGGAACCGGACGTTTGCGTCAGGGAGTGCAAGAGTTTTTACAGCGCTCCCCCCACATCGATCGCTACGAACTCGCCCCCGATAAGAATGGTGGTGCGGGGGTAACGATCGCCTACTTGAAGTAAGCAGCAAACGGAAGCTAGACCCGAACCCTAACTCGTTTCGAGAATCACTTCCCCATTTTGAACCGCCACCAGCTTCAAATTCAGCGGCCCCGCAGTATAGGTCAGCCCCGTGGCAATTGCCCGCACCTCAACTGCCATCTGTTGTTCCTGGAGCGCTTTGATAAAGTCGCTCGTACTCTCCGAGCGATTGTCGGCAATTTGAATGCGCTCGGCCAAAATGCCCTCTTGTGATGCCAGGAGTATGGAGGCTTCGATGAGAAACTCGATCCGTTCGAGGATTTCATCATCGCTCATGGTAGAAGTATCGACAGAGACTTCGGCGATCGGTTCTCCCTCGTCATAGATGAGCTGATTCCGCGTCACCTCGATGGTGACATTGACTTCACTTTCCCCCAAAATATAGTTTCCGGCAGAAAGAATCCGCACCACGTATTCATCGCCATTTTGAATCTCCTCGACGGATGCCTCGAATTCTGCCTGGGCGACCTTAATAATCGGGTCTTCCTGTGTCGTCCCCGGACGGGTAAGCTGAGTTGCCACGTGGTTGGCCTCTCTCAAGATTTGGGAAATGGCCCGTTCGCTCGGTATCTGACTCGAGCCAGACTCGACGATTCGCACTACGCCGGAGGTTAAAACTTGTCCGCGACCGATGGCGACTCGGCGCTCTCGCAACAAGCGAAAACTATTCTCCAGAGTCCCCACTTGCGCGGCAAGAGTCGATCGCTGATTTTCTAAGTCTGCCAGGAGACTCTCCCGTTCTTCGAGGAGTCGATCCTGTTGGCGCAACTGCTGTTCTCGTTCCTCTAACTCGGCTAACTGCTGTTTTTGAATTTCGATTTGTTCTTCGTTCCGCCGCAGAAGCTGTTGGCGTTCGCTTTGAAGATCTCCAATGGACGATCGCAATGTTTCAACCCGTTCCTCGTTGCGCCGAACGAGCTGTTGGCGTTCGCTTTGCAGGGTATCGATGGCCGATCGCAACCGTTCTTCTTGGGCGATAATTTGCGCGAGTTGTGCGTCCCGCTCGTTGAGTTGTGTGTCCCGCTCGTCGATCTGAGTCTTTTGCTCGTTGAGCTGTGCGTCCCGCTCGCCGATTTGAGTCCTCTGCTCGTTGAGTTGAGTCCTCTGCTCGTTGAGTTGTGCGTCTCGCTCGTCGATTTGAGCTTCCTGCTCGTTGAGTTGTGCGTCCCGCTCGTCGATTTGAGCTTCCTGCTCGTTGAGTTGTGCGTCCTGCTCGTCGAGTTGCGTTTCAACCCCTTGCAATTCCTCTCGTGCGGCGACAAGTTCGTCCTGCACTCGATTTTTCTGATTTCCAGTGCGTTCGAGGTCTTTACGAGCTGTGGCTAAGTCTTGTTGGAGTTCTTCTAGCTCGAAAATTCCCGTTCGCAATTGCTTGTCCGCCGCGAGTAAAATTCCCAAAGTGGATGCTGCCACCACACTGCCCGTCAGAACCGTAATCAGGGTTGCAGTTTTGCGAGGTCGCAATTTGAACAAGCTCAACCGGGCTTTGCCAACTTTGGTGCCAATGCGATCGCCCGCAGTCGCAAGCGCTCCGCCTAGTACTAAAACAGCCACAATTAGGATATATCCAGTGGTCATCGATTGCGATGTGGTAGGATACTAGATTTATTGTCCCTTATTGTGCCATCCTCGCGACATCGCGCGCGGACGGATTTCCGATCTTGAAGCACCCGATCGGGCCGTCGTTTGGCTACAGCAGGCGAATACACTGCAATTGAGACGGTAAGTGCTGATGTCAATCCTATGTAAATTGCTGGCTGAGGGCGACTGGATTGTGAACGGTAATTTTCTTTTTATGAATTGAGATCATTTTGTCTTGGCGCAGATCTCCGAGCAGGCGAGTGACCGTAACGCGAGTCGAACCAATGGCTTCGGCGATCGCCTGATGGGATAGTTTCAAATCGATCGTAATCCCATCGGCACTAGGAACCCCAAAATCGCGGCATAAAATCAGCAAAAAGCTCACCAATCGCGATCCCATATCCCGGTGGGCGAGGGTCTCGATCATCATCTCCGTTTGCAAAATTCGCGAAGATAATCCCTGCAACATCAACATCGATAGGTCGGGATCTTCCTTGAGGGCTTTTTCCACCTGCTCGATGGGCACCGACAACAGTTCCACCGGAGTAAACGCCACCGCATGGTAGAACCGATCGGAACGATGACCGGTAATTAAGGATAAAACGCCAAAAACGCTATTTTCCCGCAGCAGAGCCACGGTAATTTCTTCCCCGGCCTCATATACGCGGGATAGTTTAACCGCCCCTTTGAGTAGAAAATAAACTCGCTCGGCGGGATCGCCGGGAAAAAAGATGGTTTTACCGCGATCGAATGTTTCTACAACTGGTGGAAAAACACCAGTGCCCATCTGGCAAAACATTGCTGCAAGTGGTCTATCTGGTATTACGACCATCCTTCTCTCCCTTTCCGATTTTTCGGATATGATTCGATTCGCAAAACCCAAGCTTGTCGCACGTGACGTTCGACCGTCAGATAACGAAATAGTACGTTACGAACAACTCGATATTTCTCAACCCCAGAGCGCCCACAATCGATTTTAGCTGCCCTTGCTCTCGTACCCCTAGCTTGCTTTTGCTTTGCAATGAAGATTGCAATAGATACGCGCACTCCGATAGGCGCACCCACTGATTTCTAAAGCAGATCGATACGTTCTTAATGTGTATAGGATACTGCAAAATTTCCAGTGTCGCATTCTCTAATGGCAACGAACTCCGAAAAATTGCAAAATTTGCATGTGGCAATCGCATCGATTTTCGGTTCGAGAACTCGATGGGCAACACCCCCTAGGAGATGATACCGCAGACCGGGGACGGATTTTTTGGCAAAAAAGCGACGAAACCATCCGATAATAAGATTCGCGCCACCACGCGCCGATCGTCGATAAGAAACTAGAGATCCTTATGCTAGATTTGACTGGAAAAAAAGCCCTAGTCACCGGAATTGCCAATAATCGCTCCATTGCTTGGGGAATTGCCCAGCAGTTGCACAAAGCCGGTGCGACCCTGGCCTTAACTTACCTGCCCGACGATCGGGGACGCGCTCAAAAAAAGGTCGCCCAGCTAAGCGAACCGCTAGCCCCCGAATTGCTTTTGCCGTGTAACGTTCAAGATGAGGCTCAGCTTCAATCTACTTTTGAGGCGATCTCGGAAAAATGGGGTCAACTCGATATCCTCATCCACTGTTTGGCATTTGCGGGGAAGGACGAACTCAGTGGCGATTTCAGTCAAACGTCGCGATCGGGATTTACCCAAGCTTTAGAAATTAGCGCTTACTCTCTCATTCAAATGGGCGCTGCGGCTAAGCCTTTGATGTCAGAGGGCGGCAGCATCCTGACCCTGAGTTATCTCGGCGGCGTGCGGGTCGTTCCCAACTACAATGTCATGGGAATTGCCAAAGCAGCCCTGGAAATGAACGTGCGCTACCTCGCAGCGGAATTGGGGTCGCAGAACGTGCGCGTCAACGGGATTTCGGCCGGTCCGATCCGCACTCTGGCTTCTTCGGCGGTGGGGGGAATTTTGGATATGATCCATCACGTTGAAGAAACTGCTCCTCTGAAGCGGACGGTGACTCAGCTTGAAGTGGGCAATGCCGCCGCTTTTCTGTGTAGCGACCTCGCCAGTGGGATTACCGGACAAGTGGTGTATGTCGATTCGGGTTACTCGATTATGGGAATGTAGCTCGATGATTCGCCAGATCGAACGCGCGCTAACGAGATTTCGGTCGGTCTGGTTCCGGGAAATCTACGGTACTGGGGTTGAAGCTGGAGAAAGCCGATCGATTTTCCGATACAATTTCGGTATCGGTGGAGTTGCGCGATCGGCAAACTTCGATCGATGCTCTGATGCTGAATGCTTTTCGTCCACGGGCGACCAAGGTGAGTTGCAATATCCATGGGACATCGCGTCAAATCTCCGAACCTTTAATCCACCCAACTATTCGATCGATTGCAGTTCTCCAAATTTAGGCGACCACCAGCGTTCCCGCGATCGAAAAAATGCTACATCCTGGCATCGCTCTTTACGATGTTTCACTTCAGAACAACGCAACATTTTTTTCTCAACGCCTTCTTTGGTATAGGTATATTCTTCCAGGGGTAGTTGACAGACGGGACAGGGGTAAGGGGTTAGTTTTTGAGGTGGCGGAGTATAGGGAAGTTGGTATTGCTGTTGTTTGTCCGACCAAAACATTACCGCATCGCATCCCCCGCGATAAACTTCACATTTGAGGAAATGGTCGGCAGATAGTTTTTGGGATTTACAGAATATTTTACTCATATAATTGCCGCACTTCGGACAATTGATATTCGTAATTTCTGGCACTTTGCGATTGGATTTGCCGCGTTTTTTCTTTTTCGATCGCCTTTTGATATAACTCGGTGTTTCTAACGGCTGTTCCCACCAGTTTTGCGATGTTGTTGGTGAGGAGTTTTGAGTCGTGCGAGTCGAGTTTTGCTTTTGAGAATTTTTGGGGCGATCGCCGTAAGGTAGTTCGTATTTCTGTCGTTTATCCGACCAAAACATCACCGCATCGCATCCTCCACTCTTCACTTCGCATTTGAGAAAATGATCGGCGGATAACTTTTTTGATTTAGATGGAATTTTCCGCATTAAATGACCGCATTTCGGACAGAGAATTTGCGGGGTTTTGGAGTTAGGTTTCGATGATTTTTGAGTTGGCGATGAAGGGCGATCGAAACTCGCAAATGAATTTTGACTTTGAGGATGATTTCGAGAGCGATCGGCTGGATTTGTACCGAGAATACCCGCTAATTTTTCGAGCTTTTCACTTGACTTTATATCATTCTTATGATTTTTTGCAGCAATGCTCGAATCGGGTAGCGGCTGATATCGATAGGTACTGACTTTCTGTTTAGCTTGAGTTAATGCCGGATCGAAATAATTGCGATACCAAGCATTGAGATACCCTTCCCAATCTGTCTTCCCATCGGCGATCGCATCTAAAGTCGATTCCATCTTGGCGGTAAACTCCGGCTGCAACAAATCCGGCAGTGCCTGCATTAAAAACTGGTCAACTTCTAACCCTAACTGCGTCGGTTGTAACTTTTTTCCTTGAATGCTTTGGACGTATTTTCGCTCTTTTAAGGTTTTAATCGTCGGTGCGTAGGTACTCGGTCTGCCAATGCCTTTACGTTCCATCAATTGCACCAGTTTCGGTTCGGTATACCGAGGTGGGGGTTGGGTTTGTTTTTTCTCGGAATCGGCTTTTTTTTGGCTCAGAGACTGCCCTTCTTTTAGCGGTGGTAAATGGGTGTCGGCGCTGATATTATTCCAGTAGCGGGTATATCCGGCAAACATGACAACCTGCCCCCGCGCTTCCCAGAATACTTCACCCGATCGAGTCACCACTCGCGTTTTTTGCAGTTGCGCCGGACGACATTGAGAGGCGATCGCCCGATTCCAAATTAAGGTGTAGAGTTTCGCCCCATCACTTCCCAACTGTAAGCGTTCTGGGGTATTTTCAACGTGAGTCGGACGGACAGCCTCGTGGGCTTCCTGCGCCCCGGATTTCGATCGATATTTCTTGGCCGTTTGGGGAACGTTTTCCCGATCGTTTTCCTCCAACCACCGTCGTGCCGCCCTGCAAAACTCCGGACTTAACATCACCGAATCCGTCCGCATGTAGGTAATATGCCCCCCTTCGTAGAGGGTTTGCGCCACTTTCATCGTTTTATCCGAACCCCATTTGAGGCGAGAACCCGCTGCTTGTTGCAGGGTGGAAGTAGTAAAAGGCGGGGGAGGATTGCGGCTGGTATTTTTACTCTCAATTTTGACGACAGAATGGGGATGCGATCGGGCAATTTCGACCAATCGATCGGCTTCGGCTTGAGTGGAAACGCGATCGGATTCCGGCTTGTCTTTCAACTTTTCGGCGGCATCATCTTCTTTAGGGGTTGCTGCCTGTTTGGAGTTGGGATTTGAGTTGGAATTTAAACTTTTGCGATAAAACGCTTTAAACCCCTCTCGATATTCCACCCAAACACTCCAGTAATCTTGGGGAACGAAGGTGACAATTTCGACTTCCCGCAGGCAAATTAAATGCAACGCCGCACTCTGCACCCGCCCCATCGATTTTGCTCCATTTCCCAGCTTCCACAGTAGCGGCGACCCCTTGTAACCCACCAGCTTATCCAAACAAGCGCGGGCCCGTCCGGCTGCAATTAGGTTGGCATCGAGGGGTCTGGGACGGGCGATCGCCTGTCGGACGGCGGATTGGGTAATTTCGCTGTAGGTGACGCGCAGGGGGTTGCGGATGCGGAGTTCTTGCTGCAAATGCCAGGCGATCGTTTCTCCTTCTCGATCGGGGTCGGTTCCCAAATACACCTGGGATGCCTGTTTCAGGGCGCTGCGCAACTCCGCCAGGGTCTTTTTGCCGCGCGGCCCTCGGGGTTGGTAGCGACAGTACACCCGATCGCCCGCCAGATCGAATCCCAAGGAGTCCTCGCCGTCGTTTGCCAGTTCCCGAACGTGTCCCATACTGGCTTTGACGATCCAGCCGGAACCGAGAATTTGGCTGAGTTTCTTCAGCTTTCCCGGCGATTCGATCAGGAGTAGATTGGTCATGGCAACGCACGCAGTTGGGATAACAATCGATCCTGATGCGCGATCGGGTCGATCTTCGTTGATGCCGCTACTATTTTACCGGAATGGGGACTACCCCAACCGCTCTCGAGCCACTGCGATCGCATCTCTGACCCGATCGAATCCCGTCCCGCCGAAGCTGTTGCGCGCCGCCACCACTTGCTGGGGGGCGATCGCATCATAAATATCCGCTTCAAATTTCGGATGCAGGGATTGCCACTCTTCTAAGGTGAGATCTTTGAGGAGTTTTCCGGCTGCTAAAGAGGTTTTTACCACTTTCCCGACTAAATTGTAGGCTTCGCGAAAAGGTACACCTTTGGCGGCTAAATAGTCAGCCACATCGGTAGCATTGGAAAAGTCTTCCGTCACGGCAGAGTTGAGGCGATTGGTCTTAATTTCAATCCCTTCGGCGAGCAAAATCGTCATCGCTTCGAGACAGGCACTCACGGTTTTCACTCCGTCGAAAATCGCCTCTTTATCTTCTTGCAAATCCTTGTTATACGCCAACGGCAGCGCTTTCATCAGCACGAGCAATCCTTGCAGGTGTCCGAACACTCGCCCGGTTTTTCCCCGTACGAGTTCGGGAACGTCAGGGTTCTTCTTTTGGGGCATAATGCTCGACCCCGTTGCGCAACTGTCGGTGAGGGTAATAAACCCAAATTCTTCCGATGCCCAGAGTACCATCTCCTCGGATAAGCGACTCAAATGCACCATAATCAAACTGGCGGCGCTCAAGAATTCGATGGCAAAATCGCGATCGCTCACCCCATCCAAACTGTTGGCATAGGCACTCTCAAACCCCAACAACTCGGCGCTGTAGTGGCGATCGATTGGAAATGTCGTCCCTGCCAGCGCCCCGCAACCGAGGGGAGAAACATTCACCCGATCGTAAATTTCCCCCAACCTCTGCCAATCTCGTTGCGCCATTTCAAAATAGGCCAGCAGGTGATGGGCGAAACTGACGGGTTGAGCGCGCTGAAGGTGAGTATAGCCGGGAATGAGGGTTTCGATATGGTGGTCGGCTAAATCGAGGAGAGTGGTTTGAAACTGCCGCAGTTGACCTCGAATTTCGGTGATGCGATCGCGCAGGTACAGGCGCGTGTCGGTTCCCACTTGGTCGTTGCGCGATCGGGCCGTATGCAGCTTTTTCCCTATATCTCCGGTAATTTCAGTCAACCGACGTTCGACGGCAAAATGCACGTCTTCCGCATCGATATCGGGGATGAATTTGCCGTCTCGATATTCCTGCCGGATCTGCTCTAATCCAGCCACCAACCGATCTCCTTCTTCGGGAGGAATAATGCCAGTTTTCGCTAGCATTTTGGCGTGGGCGATCGAGCCACTCAGATCGTATTCGATTAATTCGATATCGAAGCCAATACTGGCATTAAAACGGGCGATCGCCGGATGCAGTGCCGATTCAAATCGTTGGCTCCAGGTTTTGGCTTGGTTCATAGGATGGGTCGCGATAATATTTGGCCGAGCATCAAATTATTATGGCGCGTTTTGACCCCTCTCTAGCTGTGGGATCGGAGCTTGGGGAGCTTGGGGGGCTTCGGAGGCTTCGGGAGCTTGGGAAGCTTCGGGGGCTTGGGAAGCTTCGGGGGCTTGGGAAGCTTCGGGGGCTTGGGAAGCTTCGGGGGCTTCGGGAGCTTGGGAAGACAAGGAAGAATTTTGCATTCATTCCCCCGTTTCCCCCGTTTCCCCCGTTTCCCCCATTTCTCCCCTCTCCGCGTCTCCGCGTCTCCGCGTCTCCCCCTCCCCCACACACCCTATCCGTTCCGAATTTCGATCGGCTCTAAATCCTCGGCTGGCTGGTAGCCGAAAACCCGAGAGTAGAAGTAGAATTCGCCATCGAGGGCGCGTTTGATATTTTCTCCCTGACGAAACCCGTGCTGTTCTCCCTCAAAAGGAACGTACGCCACGGGCAATCCCTTTTTTTCTAACGCCGCCACCATCATTTGCGCTTGGTTGGGGGGAACGACTTTATCTTCAAGTCCTTGGAAAAAAATCGTCGGACAGGAGAGGCGATCGGTAAAATGAATCGGCGATCGAGCGACATATAAATCCCGACGTTCGGGATAGGGACCGATCAATCCATCGAGATAGCGCGACTCGAACTTATGGGTATCGGTGGCAAGCACTTCTAAATCGCTGACCCCGTAATAGCTTGCACCCGCTTTAAAAACATCTCGGAACGTCAATGCCGCCAGCGTCGTGTAGCCCCCCGCACTGCCTCCGGCAATGGCGAGTCGTTCTCGATCGACCCATCCGAGTTCGGCAACGTGCAAGGCGGCGTTGGCGCAGTCATCGACATCGACGATGCCCCAATTCCCTTGCAATCGCTGGCGGTATTCCCGTCCGTACCCGGTGCTGCCGCCGTAGTTGACATCGAGGAAGGCAAAACCGCGACTGGTCCAGTATTGAATCGAAAGTCGCAGGCTGGTAGACGTACTTGCCGTCGGGCCGCCATGACTTTTCACCAACAGCGGCGGTTTTTCCCCCTCGGGAGCAACATAATCTCGATTAGTGGGGGGATAGAAGAAGGCGTAGGCCGTTTTCCCGTTTTGGGTGGGAAACTCGATCGGCTTGGGAGTCGAGAGATAGCCGGGGTCGAGGTCGATTTGCATCGATTGCCGCAGAATTTGGGGGGTCTGGCTTGCCAAATCCAGTTGGACGATCGCCGTTGACCGATCGGCAGAACTCCCCAGGAACAGCGCCCGATCGCCCGCTGCTTTCAAGCCCGAAATTTGGGTGTAAGGGGTTTCGATCTCGGAAAATTCTTTGGTGGCGGTATCCAAGGTGGCCAGATACCACAACCCACTTTTCGTGTAGGTACAAACGATGCGATCTCGTCCGGCAAAGGCGTAGGTAGACATGCCGAACACCCACTGCGGCGTGGCAAATTCGGCTTCCATCGGACATAGGGGGTCGATTTCCCCGTCAACCCAGCGATACAGATTCCACCAATCCGTGCGATCGCTAACGAAATACAAAACCCTGTCTGGCGACCATTTGGGGCCGAAAATCGACTCGTTCTCGCTGCCGGCAATCTTCTGAGGATTCTCGATCGAACCATCCTCACCGATCGTTCCCACCCACAACTGCGTTCCATCCCAGGGCATACAGGGGTGGTTCCATGCCAACCAAGCCAATTGGGAACCATCGGGACTCAGACTGGGGGACATGTAGAAATCGTCCCCGGAAACGAGGACTTTCGTTTCGCCTCCTTTCAAATCGATCCCAACGAGGGTATTGACCGCTTCCCCCTCTTGGGTATGGTCTTCTCGCACGCAAATGAGGCGATCGCGCTGGGTATCGACTTGGATATCGGCGTAGCGCAGTTGCGCCTCTTCGACAATCGCCTGGGGTTCGCTGTCTGCGGTTTGGGCGTACAGACGACCGTTGGTGAAGTTAGAAAAGTAGACCGTGCCGTTCGAGATTTCAAACGCACCACCACCATATTCGTGAACGCGGGTTCGGACGTTAAAACCTTGAGGCGTAACATCTTCTGTGCGATCGTCTCCGGCGCGCCGTACCAACACGTTTCGCCCTCCTTCTGCGGGTCTGCCTTCGAGCCAATAGATTCGATCGCCATCTATTGCCAGACCTCTCAAACCAATGGTTTCAGATACGATTAAGTTTGAGGTAATTGGTGATTTCCAGGCTCCGTAGGGAGCCACCGTTCGTTCGTCTTCGGTCATCAATTGCGGACTATTTAATTTTGGAGTGTATTACTACTTTTAACAGAATTTACGGAAAAATCATGAATTTTTAACGATTGGAGGGTTGCAGCTTGCTTGGATTCGATCGCTCCAGCACCGAAAACAGTCACGATTTTTGGCAAGTTGGGGGAATGGGGAAGGGAATAGGAATAGGGTACGAGTGTTCGTCGGTCGTCCGAAATAATTTGTATTTAGAGATTCGATCGATTAAAGCCTATTCAATCTGGTACTTGACAAACAAGTGTGACTTCTCACTTTGCACGAAGGGATGGCAATTTGTTTTATTTTTAGTCAATAAATAGCGATCGAGTTGATGCTCTTAACCGAGCAAATTTATCGATCGAAAAGCCTATTTGACAGTATTAAATTCCCACGCCAAACTAAATCTAAAGATAACGTTAAACGCAGCATAAAACATTAAGTATGGGGTGTGGGAAAAACGGGAATATTTGACGTTCGTCATTCATCATTTTTCTGCGCTTCCGCGCTTCCGAACTCCAAGCTTCCCAAGCCTCCCAAGCCCCCGTTTCTCCCTTCTTTGCGTCCCCCGATCGTTATCTCAACGCACCCGAATAGATCAATCCTCGTTCCAAATCCAACGTCAAAATTGCTCCATCTCGAATCAATTGCGTGGCATTTTGTACCCCAATAATGACGGGAATCCCTAACCGCAAACCAATCACCGCTGCGTGACTTTTCAGGCTATCGTCTTCGGCAATCACCCCAGCCGCCTTGCGAATCACATCCACGAAGTCGGCGTTGGTTCGGGGAACGACGAGAATTTCGCCGGGATTGAAACTGCCCACATCGAGGACGCTGCGAGCAACCCGCGCCGGACCGCTAACTAAACCTTGACCCAAGGCAATACCTTTACCCAAAACGGCCGTCACCACTTCTACCTTAATCAAGTCCGTCGAACCCGCGACCCCTTGCAGCGTTCCGGCGGTCATTACCACCAAATCCCCTTCTGAGAGCAACCCATTTTCGAGAGCGACGTTCATCGCCGCTTGAAAGGTTTGTCCGGCCGAAGGCAAATCGAGTACCAGCAAGGGTTTAACGCCCCAAACCAATTGCAGCCGCCGCGCCACGTCCATGTGGGGAGTGACAGCTAAGACGGGGCGATCGGGACGAAATTTAGAAACGTTGCGGGCCGTCGAACCGGTTTTGGTCAGGGTCATAATCGCCGAAGCTTGGAGTTGAGAGGCAATTTGACCGACGGCTTGGCTGATGGCATTGGGAACCGATCGCCCCGTATCGTCTACATTTGAGATATTTTGGGTAATTTGTTCTCGTTCGATGCGCACGGCAATCTGCGCCATCGTTGCCACGGCGCGGATGGGATAAGACCCAACGGCCGTTTCGTTGGAGAGCATCACCGCATCGGTGCCGTCGAGGATCGCATTCGCCACATCGGAAATTTCCGCTCGCGTGGGCCGGGGGCAAGACACCATACTATCGAGCATCTGGGTGGCGGTAATCACCGGAATTCCCAGGCGATTGGCCGTCCGAATCAACCGCTTTTGCAAGATGGGAACGTCTTCTGCCGGGAGTTCGACCCCCAAATCTCCCCGCGCTACCATCACCCCATCGCACAGAGAGAGAATTTCTTCCATCTGCTCGATGGCTTCGTGCTTTTCGATCTTGGCAATCACCGGTACGTTTTTTCCGGCGCTGGAAATGAGTTCTTTAATTTCGAGAACGTCTTGGGGGTTGCGAACGAAACTCAACGCTACCCAATCGACACCGCGATCGAGTCCGAACATCAAATCTTTGCGATCTTTGTCGGTCATCGCCTTCACCGACAGGTAAACTTTGGGAAAGTTCACTCCTTTATTATTCGAGAGTTTGCCCCCAACGACGGTACGACAATAGAGTTCTCCGGCAGCACGATCGATTTTTTCCACCTGCATTTCCACCCGACCGTCATCGAGGAGAATCATCGCCCCTTCAGGAACTTCCCGCGCCAGGGGTTCGTAGGTAATCGAAGACATGGTTTGAGTGCCGACAACATGTTGACTCGTCAGCGTAAACGGATCGCCTTCTTTGAGGAGAATCGAATCGTTTTCAAACCGTCCCAAACGAATTTTCGGACCCTGAAGATCTTGGAGAATGCCAACGGGTTGATTTAGCTCGAAGGAGGTTTGGCGAATCAGGCGAATACTGCGCTGGTGGTCTTCGTGAGTGCCGTGAGAAAAGTTCAGTCTAAGGGTCGTGGCTCCAGCACCGATGAGTGCCCTCAACACCTCTGGACTACTGGTTGCCGGGCCGATCGTGGCGACGATTTTGGTTCGACGCAGGGGAGTTTTTAGTTGCATGAACGCACAATCTAGACGGATCTCGAGGAATGTGGAATTCCCTTGTGCTATAGTGTCTCACGATCGCCTCGTTTTATCTATGTCAAATTAAAGTTTCCAGATTTTTGAGAGGGGCGATGGGAAACATCCAGCGAACTGGTAAGGTCTGGCGCACTTGATGGCAGCGGGCGGAGCGCCCAATGCTGAATGCAGATACCATCAAGAGCGGTCGCAAAGGCTGCGGGTAAAGTCCGATCTCCATTCGCTCCTCGATAAATTGGCGGGGTCGATCGATTTTCTTTCCGAACGTGCATGTCAACTTCAGAAACTTTTCATTGAGAAAACAAGTCATGGAGCTTGTGAATCGAACCTTCGATCGACACCCAAAAGGCTGTATTTGTCTCGATCCGCAACCTAGAAAAATACTCATTCTGTCAAGGCTGCTTTCACTTAATTTGTAAGACTTGAAAATTCTGCTAAAGACTCGATTCACACATTTGACCGAAAAATGTCATTGAAGATGTTCTTTTCTTCTTCAGTTGTTGCGATAAATTCCATTAAAAACATCATCTTTTTCCGGTCGGAGAGATCGAAATCGAGTACGATCTAATATTCAACTCTTCCAACTGCTAAAAATAGATTGAGAAGGAAAGACGATCGATACTGTCTGAGCTGTTGCTAATATAGTTCGATCGTCTTAGACAGTACCCCATGATGGCACTTTTACCAAGACCTAAACTGATAGAATCGAAGTCAAGCGCTCAATTCCGTTTGCGGAAAAGGAGAACTTCTAGGCACTCGATCGCTATGAAATCGAGCAGCCGAGTTGTCATGGGAATGCAAAAGATAGGGTGTCAAATTCGGACGAGCCAAAGAATTGAGAATTCTGTTCGTGTGGATTCTTCTTTCTCGAGTGCTCGCTCGATCGCAATACAAGCCTTCAATTCGATCGCCTGAACAATTCATTAGAGAGACACAAAAATTATGTCGATTGAAAAAATTCGTTTGCACTTGCCCGTCAGTTTGGCAGTTCTCGCTGTGGGGGGAATCCTCGGTAGCCCTATTTTTGCCAGCGTCGCCAATAGTGCGCCGTTAGTGAAGGTCGAGTCGAACATCGATAAGTTCGCCTACCAAGTAATGTTCGAGTCCCCTCCCGGTCAAAGCGCACCCGGTAATTCCGTAGCTGGGGGAACCCGTGGCGTAGGTCTGTGCGATACTGAATCGAATCTCGGATTAACCCTCTTACTCCCTGAAAATGGTGTGGGACGTACGGTTGATTCTCATCCGACTTTTTTCTTCTACGTTCCCGACTCGGAGTGTAGCTATGCCGAGTTCAGTTTATTTGAAGAGGGGGGAGATGAAGAAATCATCTACGAAACTCGATTTGCGGTTCCGAACGCACCGGGCATTGCTAAAGTAACGATACCCGAAGATTTACCCGCCCTAGAAGTTGGCAAAAATTATTCTTGGGCTGTTAGTTTAGCTTTGGACGAGTCGAGTAAAATCGACGTGCGCTTCCCTTATGCTTATGGTGCGATCGAACGAGTGGAACCCGATGCGGAACTCAGAGAAAACTTAGAAAACGCTACCGAGATCGAACAAGCCACAGCCTATGGAATGAAAGGGGTTTGGCACGAAACGATCGCTATTCTCGCCGAATTAATCGACGCGCAACCCGAGAATGCAGAACTCAAAAGCCAGTGGGAAGCACTACTTGAGTCGGAAGATGTGGGATTGGCCACCATTGCCAGCGAACCATTTGTCGAGTGCTGCACCTTCGAGGATTCTGAGGAAGAACTCTAGGAGATGACGCGGTGACGCGGAGAGGGGAAGCTGAGGGAGGTGAGGGAGGTGAGGGAGGTGAGGGAGGTGAGGGAGGTGAGGGAGGTGAGGGAGGTGAGGGAGGTGAGGGAGGTGAGGGAGGTGAGGGAGGTGAGGGAGAGTAAATACAAGATACACAAAATTCTCCCCGATCTCCTTGTCTTCCTCTCCCGAAGCCTCCCCAGCCCCCATTCTCCTCACACATTCATCGTTTCTAAAATCTTCATACCGACTTCTTCAATCGCATATTGCCCGAACATGCTCGCAAGAATATCGCCGTAGTTCGACAATACGACCACCCCAGTGTCGGTTCCTAGGACAAATCCACAGAAAGAACGATATCCCCCCGTACCGCCATTGTGCCAATAGACCTGGCGATCGAGAGTGGGGAGATAATCGACGAACCATCCCAAGGCAATGCCCCGATTCTCGTGCGTCACGAGAGTACCGCGCAATCGCCGAATCCATTTGAGAGAGCGATCGATAAAGTTAATAACGCCCGGTACTGGGGCAAAGGTTTCGTATCGCAACGGATGGGTGTTGAGAATGGCGCTGGCAATGGGAGTCTGCTCTGGCTGTAGGTTCGCCGCTAAAAACGTTAGCATGTCGTTCGCGGTCGATCGCAGCGCCCCAGCCCCAGCAAGAGTCGGCAAATCCCAAGGTGGCGTAGGTTTACCATTCTCAGAATAGGCGATCGCAAAGCGAGATTTTTGCTCCTGGCTCAAGGTAATGCGCGTTTGCGACAACCCGAGGGGATCGCAGACAGACTCGACAATCGCCGCTTCATAAGATCGATCGCCATGTTGCGCCAGAATATTCCCTAAAATTCCCACCCCTAAGTTGGAATAATCGATGGTTCCGGCATTTTGTCCCGGCTGGCCGTCGTGTTGTTTCAAATACTCGTGGAGGGCATCAAAACCATAGTCAGCGTAGGGATTTTGGGGATTTTTTTGGTGGTACGGCTTAAGATTTTCCGGCACTCTGGGTAGACCGGAGGTATGAGTGGCCAGACTTTCCGGAGTGACGTTCTCGGGTAACTTCTGGTACACCTCCCCCAATCGAGCCACGGGTGTATTGAGGTCGATTTGACCGCGTTCGACGAGGAGGGAGAGCAGCGTTGAGGTGAAAACTTTGGTCACCGAACCGATTTCAAACAGGGTATCGCCATCGGGCGGGCGAGAGGCAGCTGTTGGGGAATCGAGATCGGCATCTCGATCGACACTCCGAAACGAACCCCAGCCTTTCACCCAACGTTCGCCGCCTCGGATCGTACCCACGACGTAGTTGATGTGTTCTTTTTTGGCGATCGCGCGGGTGACGATCGTTTCAATTTCAGTTGCGATCGAACTAGTCAAGGTTTCTTCTCCATTGAGTGCATCACACTTTTTACACTCTAGCGAAACCCGATCGAAAGTTGCGCAGCGCCGATGGCGATTGATATTGGTGGATTTACTCCGATTGCAGGACATCGAGCAACCGAGCAATTGCCGATGCATCTTCGGCTTGGGGGTGCAGTTCCAGATAGCGCTCTAAGTCGGGTTTAGCCTCTCCCGGACGTTGTAAATAATAGTAAAGCAAACCGCGATCGCGAATTTCGGTCGGGGCATCGGGAAATAGCAACAAAATCCGATCGACCGTTCCCAGGGTTTTGGGTAGTTCTTGGCGACTGAGATAGATGCTTTTGAGATTTCCCAACATGCGCGCGAGGAACTGACGGGCACTGACAGGTTGAAAAAACTCCGATCGCAATTCCACCGGTTGCTGGAAAATTTTACTGAGGCGTTCGCGGCAATCTTCGGGAAACAGCACTTCACCGTTCTCAAACGCATCGACGTAAATATCCGACTCTTCAAACACTGGGCGAATCAGGAAATGTCCTGGCATCCCGATCCCTTCCATGGGAAACTCGATCCGCTTGGCAACTTCTAAATACACTAGCGACAGGGCGATCGGAATTCCCGTGCGCCGTTCGAGAACGTCATTCAAGAAGCTATTGCACGGATCGTAATAGTCTTGGCGATTGCCCCCGAATCCCAAATCTTCGTAGAGGTAGCGGTTGAGGCAGCGAATGACCCGCAGGGGATAGGCAACGGAGGGTAACTGCTCTCGCACTTCTTCGGCCATTGTATCGAGGGCGTTAAGGTATTCTTCGATCTCCAGGTCTGGATACTCCTCTTGGGCGATGCACAAAGCCGCCACCGCCAGATCGATTTGTTCGTCGGGAAGGTTGATGGCTTGATAGAAACGTTGTCGGGGTAAGAAAAAATCCACGTTGGCGGGGTGTCGAGGTGAAAAGTTCTCGATCGAATCAACATTAACTGGCATCCTATCGCACTTTCATCAACCCACAATCAAACCATCCCGAATCTCGATCTGTCGTCGGGCTTGTTGCGCCACTTCAACTTCGTGGGTAATTGCGACGATCGTAATCCCTTGCTCGTTGAGTTCCCCAAATAACGCCATCACCTCTTCAGAGGTTTGAGTATCGAGCGCGCCAGTGGGTTCGTCGGCGAGTAATAATGCCGGTTGATTCACCAACGCACGGGCGATCGCTACTCGCTGTTGCTGTCCCCCGGAGAGTTGGCTGGGGCGATTGGAAAGGCGATCGCCCAACCCGACTTTTTGCAGGGCAACTTCCGCGCGCTGGCGGCGTTCGGCTTTGGACACTCCCCCATACACCATCGGCAGCATTACATTTTCTAGGGCAGTCGAACGGGGTAACAAATTAAATTGTTGAAAGACGAAGCCGATGCGTTGATTGCGAATGTAGGCGAGTTCGTCTTTTTGGAGGGTGGTTAAGTCTTTGGCTTCCAGATAGTACGTGCCACCGGAAGGGCGATCGAGGCAACCGATAATATTCATTAAGGTCGATTTCCCCGATCCCGATGCTCCCATAATAGAAACGTATTCGCTAGTTTCAATCTCTAGATCGATGCCTTTGAGAATGGGAACGTTGACTTCTCCGAGTTGGTAACTTTTGGTGATAGTTTTGAGGTGAATCATGATAAATCCTCCACTTGAGGTGAGTTTTATATGTGAAGTTGAGAAAAATAAAATTCGTAGGGTGGGCAGTTGAGATCGATTTTTAAATTTTAATTTTTATGATAAAAACTGCCAATTTTAAAACTTTTAAATTTGATTAGATTTGAACTTAATAGACGGAAAAAAGCGGATAGCAGATCGCTGAATGTTTATGGTGGGGCGTTTGTAAGTATTCAGATTTCATGTACGAGGAAAAACGATGTAAGGGCGGGTTTTGACTTGAAATTTTAGGTAAGTTTCCCAAGATATTGCTAAACCCGCCCCTACCCATTGTCACTCCAGCCGAATCTGAAATATTTTGATTATTTGCGATTGAGAGTGCAACAGCCCACCTTACAAACTCAATCACTTCGCAGTGCGGCGATCGGGTCGAGTTTTGCCGCATTTTGAGCGGGGATAAATCCTGCAATTAAACCGACAGAAGTTGACAAAACGAATCCAACCACCACAGCACTGGTGGAAACCACAAACGGAAATTCAAACAGAGTGGCGGCAATCAAAGTCGTTCCCACGCCGAGGGTAATGCCGATGCTGCCGCCAATAACTGAGATAATCACCGATTCGGTTAAAAATTGGCTCAGAACTGCCCGATCGGTTGCTCCAAGTGCTTTGCGAATCCCAATTTCGCGAGTTCTTTCCACCACCGAAACCAACATGATATTCGCAATTCCAATTCCTCCAACCACCAGAGAAATTCCGGCGATCGCCACAATTAACGTCGTCAGTAAATTCAACACCACCGATAAAGTTTCGAGGATATCGGCTTGATTGGTAATCCGAAAATCATCATCTTCAGGCGATGCAATTTCATGGCGAATGCGTAAAATATTTTCCACCTGAAATTTAATCGTATCGAGTTGGCTTTCATCTTCCCCTTTGACGTAAATACCATTAACCGAAACCCCCATTAGCGAGTTATTCCCAATAATTCGAGCGGACATACTCGTCAGGGGAATATAAATCGCATCATCGCGATCTTGAGGACCTTGAGCACCTTTGGCTTCCATCACCCCAATCACTTTGTAAATCTCTCCCTGAATCCGAATATTTTCCCCGATCGGATCGATATTTGCCGGGAATAAGTTTTTTTGCACTGTAGGAGCGATCGCCGCAACCGACATCGATGATTCCAACTCTTCGGCGGTAAAAAATCGTCCCGTTTCCGGAAAAGTATTGCGGGCTTCGGGATGGCCTAGATCGGTTCCGTAAACCGTGGTGGAGGTATTATTTTCGCCGTAAACCACTTGCACGTTTCGTTGCAAATAAGCAGAAACAACGGTAGCAGAGGGAGATTGTTCGGCGATCGCCTGGGCATCTTCCCACGTCAGCGTCGTCACCGAACCCTGTCCCTGGCTGATGCCACCACTTTGCGCCGAACCCGCCATCACTTGCAACACATCCGTCCCCAAACCGCGAATGCTCTCTTCGGTGGACTTCTGAATCCCTTGTCCGATCGAAGTTAGCGAAATCACCGATCCAATACCAATAATCACCCCCAGCATCGTCAAACCGCTACGCAGCTTGTTACTCCACAGCGCCTCGACCGCCATTTCGGCCACTTCCCACTGGGAAACTTGGTGGACTTTTTTGGAAGACGAAAATAATAGTTGAAAAGCCATAAGGATGAATGGGGAATGGGGAATGGGAGCAGGAGGGGAAACGGGAGAAACGGGGGAAACGGGGGAAGAAGATGACGCGGGGACGCAGTGAGGGAGAGAATTGGGATTAGAGTTTAGCCTCTCTTGCCCCCGAAGCCTCCCAAGCTCCCGAAGCCTCCGAGAGCTAACGAGAGCTAACGAAGCTCGCCAACTACTGCGGTGCGGGGGGAAAGCCAAACCCTCGCGGTTTCTCTTCCTCGGATGGTGGATTGAGTAGCACTTCCTCGTCGCCGTCGAGTCCGGAAGTCACTTCCGTTAACCCCTCAGAGGTAGCTCCGGTGTTGATGGTTTCAAACACGGGGTTGCCATCGTCGCCGAGAACGTACACCCCTTCTCCCCGTTCTTGCCGAACCACTGCCGCATTGGGAACCAGCAGCACGTTTTCTAAGTTGCCTACGTCAAATTCCGCTTCCACATTCATTCCCACTTTGAGTCGGTCTGTCGCAGAGGGATCGATGGCAACGGTGACTTCAAAACTGGTGACGTTCTGAGTGACGCTGGCTTGGGGGGAAATGGTGGCGACGGTGCCGCTCAAGGGTTCGTCGGGTAGGGCATCGACGTTGAGGGTAACGGATTGGCCGGGTTCGATTTTGGCAATTTGGGATTCGGATAGATTCACTTTGACTTCGTAGCGATCGCTCGCTAGGGTCAAAATCGAGGAGGAGGAAGCCGATGCACCACTGCTCGACATCGACGGACTGACGAACGCGCCCTCATCAGCGTATTTTTCCAGGACGATGCCATCGAAGGGAGCGATAACTTCCGTGTCTTGGAGTTGCGCTTCGATAGTTTCGAGGGAGCCTCGGGCCGCTTGTACTTGAGCTTCGGCTTGGGCGATATCTTCGGTCCGGTTTCCCGCTTGCAGGAGGGCGAGGCTCTGTTGCTGCTGTTCGACTTGGGCAGCCGCTCGGGCAATCTCTTCGGGCCTGGACCCGGCATTTTGCAGGGCGAGGGCTTGCTCGGCTTCCATCACCTGGGTTTTGGCAACATCGCGATCGGTGCGTTCGAGGTCGAGGGTTTGTTTGGAAATCGCCCCTTCGTTATAGAGTTGCTCGTAGCGTTGCAGGTCGGCTTCGCGCTGCTTGAGGGTGGCTTGAGCTTGTTGCAGGCGGGCGCTCGCTTGGGCGATTTCTTGGGGTCGATTTCCCGATCGCAACTGTTGCAGGTTTGCCTCGGCTTCGGCGAGTTGGGCGATCGCTCGGGCGATTTCCTCGGGACGGTTCCCGGCAACCAGACGCTCTAAGTTGGCTTCTTGCTGTGCCAGTTGCCCTTCCATTTGGGTGAGCTGTCCGCGCAGATTGGAATCGTCCATGATGGCAACGAGCTGCCCCTGGCTCACCCAATCTCCTTCTTCGACGAACAACTCATCGATGACCCCAGAGGTTTTGGGACTGAGGTTGATGGTGCGCTCGGAATTCACCGTACCGTTGGCGGAGATGGTCACGGGCAGGGTTTGACGTTCGATGGATTGCGTCAGCCATTGGGTTTGAGAGGCGCGATTGCCAGCCCTCAAAAAGTTTATCCCTGCCCGACCGGGACCGAGTAGCAGTACCATCAGGGGTATGCCGAATTTGAGATATCTGAGCTTGTGCCATACCGATGGCTTTGATGACGACTCCGGGGATGTGGGTGTCAGGGTTGGGGTGGATGCAGGCTGAGAAACCACGATTGTCCTCCAAGAGAATTACAGTGAATGGGTTGTCACTTGGTAAAGAACGCGCTTTTAAAGTAAGCACTTACTTATTAATCGAGCAAAAAAAATTACGATTCTGGAGCCATACCCGCCCACAAGGCTTCAATCAAACCGCGAACGAACGTTTCGGAGTCGAGAACTGTAATATCCGACACGGGCCAGTCCGCAGACCTTTGACTGGCGAGTTTTTTCGTCAAGATGTAGTTTGCCATCGCTCCGGCGATCGCGTGGGCGAGGGCCATCGTGTTGCAAGAGCGGATGAGACCTCGTTCGATCGCCCGATCGAGAAATTTGGCGAGTAACTGACTGTCGCGAACGGGCGGGGGCGGGACTTGGGGTCGGCGAGGAAAATTCCCCTGAGACATGAGCAGAAACACGCGGAGCAACACCTCCTGATAAAACGCCAGCATTTGCGTGCAGATATCTGTCAGTTCGGCTTTGAAGTTCGCCGTGGGTGTCTCGTTCGCCAGTCGGTTCACCCACTCGGGCTTTTCGGTAATCCCAATCGCTGCGAGGAATAGGGCTTGCTTGGTGTTAAAGCGCTTGAAAATCGAGGCTTCCGAGATTCCCGCCCGTTCGGCAATGTCTAGAGTCGAAGCCCCTATTCCTTGCTCGAGAAACACCTCTCGGGCAGCAGCGAGAATTTCTTCATTGGTGATTTTGGGAGGACGGGGCATTTTGGGAGAGCTGGGGGAGCATCAGACTGACGCGGGGACGTGGGGACGCGGGGACGCGGAGAGAGGGGAGAAGTCGTTGGTGTCGCTCGATTATCTCAGTTTATGGGATGAGTGCGATCGAATATCTCAACATGGCTAAACATAGAGGTTTGGTTAGTTAGTAAGTAGTTACTTATTAATTTAGATCTCGGAGTTGGAAATGTCAAGCCGCAGCGATCGCCCATCATCGATTATTTCATTTCTAAGCAGCCGTATCGTCTGAAGGGGGCGCAATCGATCTTGCCAAAAGCTGGGCGACCATTTGAGCGCGGGATGAAACCTCGAGTTTGCGAAACATCCGTTTGAGGGCTTGTTTGACCGAATTTTCTGTAATCCACAACATCGCCCCAATTTCTTTGTTGGTGAGTCCCCGAGCGACGAGTTCGGCAATTTGCGCTTCCCGTGGGGTGAGGCGATCGCAATTGAGCGTTGAAGTTACTGGCTCAAACCGAGCTAATTGGGCGGAGATATGGAGACAGAGGGCGCTTAAATCCGTCAAATTTTCGGCATTAAACGGCGGGTCGTCGCGATGGCGAGTCAAGCCAATGCCACCGACGAGTTGACCGTTGCGAATCAGGGGGCCGGCCATAACGTGTCCGTGGTCTGCGCGAGGGCAAATGGTTTTCCAGACTCCACGGGGCAAGATCGTCTCATCGTGGAGGGCGGCATGGCGTTGAACCACATAACGCAGGATGGGATTTTCATCTAACGAGAGCGCCCGTTTCACCATCTCTGGCGTGGTGCGATCGACCTTGGGAAGCCGATCGAAAAACCACAAACTCGATCGTTTCGCAGCAAAATACACCCCCACCTTACCCATCATTGCCTGGAGTTCGGCTTCATTCCGAGCCAGGGCGATCGCTTGAATTAATTCCTGGAGAGGAGGGGCCATCAGGTCGTTCATCTTGCAACTTTCCTGTTTTTGTGGCGAATTGCTGTGGCAAAAGTGTACCCGATCGAGGACTATGCGAGGCCCGGAGACGAACTTTAATCTGAGTTTAGGGTTGTCGAGCGCTCAGCAAGCCAATTTGACTGATTTTATTAATGTTAACGACATCATGTCCTTATCTTCAAATCGATCGGATGCGATCGTCGATCGCACTCAAAATCGATGGCAATTCACGGGATTTTACATCCTTGCCATTCTCTTTAACCTTTGTCTGGGCGTGCAGTTACTCACCGTCGGACTAGCTCTATTTCAAAGTGCCGATTGGTGGCAAACCCACCTTTGGTTCGCGCGCAAATATAGCGTTTTGTCTCTGATTTTGGTGGGGTGGAGCTATTGGGTTGTATTTCCTCGACGAGTGCGAATCCTGAGTGCTAGTTTGCCGATTTTCTTGGGATTGCAATTTTTAACCGTTCGCCTGCAAACTCCACTTCCACTGGCTGTGGTTCATCCCCTCATTGGGTTTGCCCTATTTTCGACCTCAACAACCCTAGTACATCGCGTGGGGCAAATTGTCCGCAACCCGGAGAGATTGGGGTGAATGCGAGCTGGGGGAGCATCGGGGGCTTTGGAGACTTGGGGGGCTTGGAGTTCGGAAGCGCGGAAGCGTGGAATTCGGAAAAATGATGAATGATGAACGTCAAATACTCCCGTTTCTCCCCCCTCCGCGTCACCGCGTCCTCCTATCTCCCCTCATCTCCCCTCATCTCCCCTCTCCGCGTCCCCGCGTCATCTCCTTCCCCCGTTTCTCCCATTCCCCACCTTCACCCGCAACTCTCTAATCCAGAAATGACATTCACAAAATACAAGGATAAACCGATGACAAATTACGCTCATCCCGAAGTTCTCGTGGATACCCAATGGCTGTGCGAACATCTCGACGATCCCAACGTCCGGATCGTGGAAGTGAATATGAGTCCGGAAGCTTATCAGGACGCTCGCATCCCTGGTGCGGTGTTCTGGAACGTTTTTACTGATGTGTTGCAACCCGACCATCGGATGAACCTCGATCCCGGTGCGATCGAAAAACTGCTCTCGCGCTCTGGGATTGGCAACGAAACGACGGTAGTTGCCTATGGTAGCTACCCCGGTACGGGAGCGTGGATTTTCTGGCTGTTGAAATTCTTCGGTCATCGCGACGTGCGGGTTCTCAACGGCGGACATCAAGCGTGGGTTGCCCGTGGTTGTCCCGTCACGAGCGAGTTTTCAAGCTTTCCACCCACCGAGTATCGCACCCAACCCATCGATTCGAGTTTGCGGGTGTTGTTCGAGGACGTGCGAGCTTCTTTGGGCGATCCGGAGCGAGTTTTGTTAGATGTGCGATCGCTGCCTGAATATCGCGGGGAGCAATATTTAATGAAGCCGCCGGAACCAGAAGAACGGGCGGGACACATTCCCGGTTCGGTGCATCTGGAGCATACTTGCACTCTCAACGAAGATGGTACTTTTAAATCCTTTGACCAATTGCAAGCCCTATTCGAGGAGCAGGGGATCGCTCCCGAGAAAACCGTGTTTCCGTACTGTGCCATCGGGGCGCGGGCAGGTTATATATGGTTCGTCCTCAAATATCTCCTCGGCTATCCCAACGTGCAAAATTACGATGGTTCCTGGAACGAGTGGAGCCGCTTGCCCGATGCGCCGATCGAACAGTAGCCTAAAGTAAGCCTTAAGTAATCATATTTCGCAAGATCGATCGAAAATGGCATTTCCATACACCGGAGGGTGTCAGTGCGGGAAAATTCGATACGAAATCCGGGCTGAGCCGCTCACCCTCTATGCTTGTCACTGTCTGGAATGTCAACGGCAATCGTCGAGTGCGTTTGGCATGTCGATGCCCGTTCCCCGCGATGCGGTGACAATTCTGCAAGGAGAGCCAAAGCAATGGAGTCGGGTATCTGCAAGCGATCGCGAAGTCATCTGCTGCTTCTGCGGTGAATGCGGAACCCGACTGTTTCACTATCCCACCCGCAATCCCAAAATCGTCAATATCAAGCCGGGGACGCTCGACGATACGAGTTGGCTCAAACCAGTGGGGCATTTATGGACTCGCCGCGCTCAGCCTTGGATTGAATTTGACGAAGAGGCGCTCGTGTTTCCAGAGCAGCCAACCCCCAAAGAGTTCGCACGGTTATACGAGAAGTTCGCGATCGCATCGCCCGATCGGAGCGAGTCGAGCTTATAGCGGTTTTCACAAAGATAGAACCCAGACAATTAATTGTAGGGGCGGGTTTAGCTGAAAATTTTACCCTCACTGCGATCGAGTTTCAAAACCCGCCCTCACCCTTCGGGGGTCAACCTAAACGAAAATTGCGATAAAGACCGAAAGTTCAGAATAAGCCGATCGAAAAGTAGCACGAACCGATCGTATCTGGGACCCGATCGAGTTGACAGCGCGCCGGATATCGCATAAACGTATGGTACGCAAATTAGCTCAACATCATTAGATCGAAAGCGCGATCGAGCAACATAATGGCGAAAATTCGAGCGGTCTTGTCCGGGTACTACGGTATGGGGAATGGGGGAGACGAAGCCCTACTCGCCTCCTTGTTGCAAATGTTGCCCCCCGACGTGCAACCGGTCGTACTCTCGGGCAATCCCGATCGAACTCACGATCGCTTTCAAGTTCCGACCTATCCGCGCAAATCTCTGTCGTTATTGAAACTGTTGCGAGAGTCCGACGTATTTATTTGGGGGGGCGGAAGTTTGGTGCAAGATGCCACCAGCGCCCTGAGTCCGGTGTACTATACGGGGTTGATGGGAATGGCCCAACAACTGGGTTTGCGGACGATCGCCTGGGCCCAGGGAATTGGTCCTTTGAAACGTTCTTTTACCCGTCAAGTGGCCGAGCGCGCCTTCCGGGGTTGCAATGCCGTCAGCGTGCGCGATCGCAATTCGGCTTCTCTACTCCATAACTGGAACGTACCATTTCTCATTGCCCCCGATCCGGTTTGGGCCTTGGATGCATTGCCAGTGAAGGGATTGTGGGATTTACCCGCCCCTCGAGTTGCCCTCACGCTGCGATCGCACCGCCACCTGACTCCCAAGCGGTTAGAAACCCTAACTCGCGCCCTCATTCACTTCCAGAAAGCCACCTCAACCTGCATTCTGCTAGTTCCGTTTCAAGCCAGCCAAGATCTAGAAATCGCCCAAAAAATCCAGCCGCAGCTTCCAGGCCCCAGCCATATTTATACCCTCGAAGATCCCAGAGAGTTGAAAGGGTTGTTTCAGGGGGTGGAGATGGCGATTGGGATGCGCTTGCACAGCCTGATTATGGCAGCATCCCAGGAATGCCGTTGTTTTGCCCTCAGCTACGATCCCAAGGTGACGCAATTGATGGCGGAGTTGGAAATGCCCGGATGGGAAATTGACGAACTCCCCGAGGATGCCAACGCGATCTCCAAGGTTTGGATCGAACATTACGCAAACGCTATGCCCCTCTCGAGCGATCGCATTCACTCCTTAGTCGATCGCGCCTTGATGCATCGGGAGTTACTCCATCAAACCTTACAACCTACGTAAAAGTCCCGATCTCACTGCTCTTGCTCGGAAAAAAGTTACTCAGTAACATTTCGGGGAACGGGGGTGGGGACAAGGTGACAAGGAGAATTTTGCATTTTAAATTTTGCATTCATTCTCCCCCAGCTCCCGAAGCCCCCGAAGCCCCCGCAGCCTCCCCATCCCCTTCCGGGGGATTACGGAATTTTAGATCTTATAGAAAGTTTAAAAATTCCGGACGGAGCGAGTAAATTTTCGGATAAGATAGTGGTCAAGCAAGCATAGGTAAAAAAAATGCGACGCACGAATTGCAGTATCGCCTTGGGTCTGGCATTAAGCCTCACTCTTTTTGCGCCCGGTATTGCTAGCGCCAACCGTGATTTTGATGATGACTTGCCACCCAACACTGGCGGTCGATCGGGTGGTTCGCGTGGATGTAGCTCCGAAGTTGCTGTTGCCAGTACGGTTCCGGCCCTAATTCTGCTGGCTCCCGCCCGATCGAGTTCGCCAACGATCTCCACTCATCCTACCTTTGCTTGGTTCGTCCGCGATGCCGGGTCTTGGCCGATGGAGTTTCGCCTCTACGAATACGATCGAACCAGTTTGGAAACGACCCTGGTTGCGGAAATTACTGATGAAGAGTTTAAGAGCGCTCAGGGCATTATGACTCTTTCCCTGTCAGAAGAGCTGCCCCCTCTGACCGTCGGTCGTCAGTATCTGTGGCAAGTCGAACTCCTGTGCGATCGCCACCGACCTTCGGGCAATCCGTTTGCCGACGCGGAGATTGAGGTCATCGACCCGCCACCGATGTTGGATACGCAACTCGTCGAGGCAAAAGATGAATTCGATCGGGCGACGGTCTACGAAGAGAACGATCTTTGGTACGAAGCCCTAGCGACTGTTCTCGGGGATGGATCGAATACTCAAATGGCTCGGTTGCGATCGGCACTATTCGAGCGTGTCACCCTCGGAGAACTCGAAAGCGAGCAATTTCACCAGAGTCGGATTCATCACATTCAACGGTAGAGACTGAATTCGCTCAATTCGCCGTCGCAACTCGTCGTTCCGGGGTACTCGTTTCAGGGCAACCGATCGTTCATTAAAATCTCCCAGTCTTCACAACTGGGGGTCGATCGGGCTGTTGTTAAAAAATTGATGAAAACTTAACTTAAATTTAATCTTTACTTAACCTTGGAAATCGGTAAAGGTGTGAATACTGGATATGTGCTGGGTCACCATTTCTCAGGTGTGTAACACAGACCTTCGCTCCTACACAAATTTGCGTTACCTCTAAACGTCTCTGAAGAGAAAGCTATGATTTTCAACATGCAAGTGAAGCGCTTGACCCTTGTGGGGTTAGCCGGAGTCTTAGCCACCCTGACTCTAGCAGCCTGTAGCGGTGGTGGCGGCGAAACAACCTCGGAAACCGGAACGGAAGAAACAGCCGATGCTGGCGGCGAAGCAACCGATAGCGGTGCGGGCGGTGTCGATGTACAAATCGACGGTTCGAGTACCGTTTTCCCCATCTCCGAAGCCATGGCAGAAGAGTACCAGAACGACAGCGGTAAAAGAGTGACCGTTGGTGTTTCTGGTTCTGGTGGCGGATTCAAGAAATTCTGCGCGGGCGAAACCGACATTTCCAACGCCTCCCGTCCGATTAAAGAGTCGGAAGTTGAATTGTGCGCCGAAAACGGCATTGAGTACGTGGAAATTCCCGTTGCCTTCGACGGTCTTTCCGTAGTGGTTAACCAAGCCAACGACTGGGCAGCCTGCCTGACTGCTGAAGAGTTAGGTATGATGTGGGAACCGGGTGCTGAAGGTCAAATCACCAACTGGAATCAGGTTCGCGACGAGTTCCCCGACGTAGAACTCGGCTTGTACGGACCCGGAACCGATTCGGGAACCTACGATTACTTCACCGATGCCACCACCGGAGAAGAAGGAGAAAGCCGAGGTGATTATACCGCGAGCGAAGACGATAATGTCATCGTCCAAGGGGTACAAGCGGAAGATGGCGCTTTAGGCTTCTTCGGTTTCGCTTACTACGAAGAGAACAAAGACTCCCTCAAAGTCGTCGAAATCGAGAACGCCGACGGACAGTGCGTTGCCCCGGCTGGAGAAGTCATCGCCGACGGTAGCTACAATCCCCTCTCCCGTCCGATTTTCTTCTACGTCAGCAAAGCTGCCCTCGAATCGAATCCGGCGGTTAAAGAGTTTGCCGAGTATCAAATCGACCCCTCCAACCAGGATTTAATTACTGAAGTGGGCTACGTTCCCCTGCCCGACGAAATCATGACCAAAGTTCAAGAGCGTTTGGACAACGTTACCACTGGCTCGATTTTTGAAGGCGGTTCTTCGGTTGGCGTGAAGCTTTCCGATAAGCTGTAATTAACAACAAATTGGCACTCGAGATAGCTTGAGTGTCAAAGTTTCGGTTCTGGGGGTATTGAGACAGACGATCGCGCTCGAACCCCCAGAACTTTTAGAGCGGTCTTATTTTTATACGTGCGTCTATAAAATTCGCGATCGATATTTACATCCTCACACTCGCTGCCCAATTTAGGCAGAATATTCGATCTCACTTCATATTTCACAGTTTTAGCAGGATTGACTGCATTCGCTAGCAACCCCGATCTTGCCATGTTGTTGCGCGGTTTTCTAAAATGACAACCGATTTCCCGTCTGCCGACTCCTCTGGGTCCGATCTTTGGAAGCCAAATCGCCAAATGAGCCAACGAGTTCAACTCGTCGTTAAACTGATATTCGGCGCATTTGCCTTGGTTTCCATTCTGACCACCTTGGGGATTATCGAGACCCTAATTTTTGAAACCATCAAGTTTTTTCAGCAAGTTTCCATCGTCCAGTTCTTGACGGACGACAAGTGGACACCTCTGTTTAGTAGCGCCAAATTTGGAATTTTCGTCCTGATTAGTGCCACGGTGATGACCTCGAGCATTGCCATTATGGTAGCCCTACCTTTGGGACTGCTTTCGGCAATTTGTTTGAGCGAATATGCGTCCGCCAGAGTTCGAGGCATCCTCAAACCCGCCCTCGAAATTCTTGCCGGGGTTCCAACCGTGGTTTACGGTTACTTCGCGCTGCTGTTCGTCACTCCCCTACTGCAAAAATTCGTTCCCGGACTGCAAGGATTCAACGCCCTCAGTGCTGGAATCGTTCTCGGGATCATGATTACCCCCTTAGTTGCATCCCTCAGCGAAGATGCCATCTATTCCGTGCCCCGCAGCTTGCGCGATGGGGCTTACGCTTTGGGGGCCACCCGGCGAGAAACTATTATTTCCGTCGTCTTGCCAGCAGCCCTCTCGGGTATCGTTTCCTCGTTAATTCTGGCGATTTCCCGCGCGATCGGCGAAACGATGATCGTCACCCTCGCCGCCGGACAAAACCCGCGATTGGGCTTAAATCCGCTGGTTCCGGTGATGACGATGACTGCCTTTATCGTTCAAGTCAGCTTGGGAGATACTCCCGCCGGATCGCTTGCCTATCAAACGATCTATGCCGTGGGGATGACCCTGTTTACTATCACCCTGGCTTTGAACGTGTTTAGCTTTTGGTTCGTGCGCCGTTTCCGGGAGAAATACGAATGACCACTCAAAATCCTCAGAATCTTGGTAGCGATCGCCCCGCCGAGAACAGTAACTTTAACATCAATCTCAAGGGGCGATATCGGCTCGATCGCATCTTCGAGACGATCACTTGGATTGCCGTGGCGATCGCCCTGGTGGTTCTGGCGACCCTAATTACAGACGTACTCGTTGACGGATTGCCCCGATTGAGCTGGGATTTCCTCAACAACTTCCCCTCCCGCCGACCCGAACAAGCGGGATTGAAGTCTGCCCTGTTCGGCACGATTTGGGTGATGAGCGTCGTGGCCGCCGTCTCGTTTCCCTTGGGCGTGGGGGCGGGGATTTTCCTCGAAGAGTTTGCCGGAGATAACTGGTTCACCCGAATTATCGAGATTAATATCAACAACCTGGCTGGAGTCCCCTCCATCATCTATGGTTTGTTGGGTCTGCAAGTCTTCGTTCGGTATTTAGAACCGATTACTGGCGGACGGAGCATTCTCTCGGGAGGATTTACCCTAGGACTGCTGGTTCTGCCCATTATCATCGTCTCTACCCGCGAAGCCCTGCGTGCCGTGCCCGATAGCTTGCGTCAGGCGGGTTTCGCCCTCGGGGCCAATCGCTGGCAAGTGGTGCGCGAACATGTCTTTCCCCTGGCGATTCCCGGAATTCTCACTGGGATGATTTTAGCCCTATCTCGGGCGATCGGAGATACTGCCCCCTTGATTACCATCGGGGCGCTCACGTTTATTTCCTTCTTGCCCGAAGGTCTGCAAAGTCCCTTTACGGTCCTACCCATTCAAGTTTTTAACTGGGTTTCTCGTCCGCAAAAGGAATTTCACAACAATGCAGCAGCCGGGATTATCGTGCTGATGGTGGTATTGCTGATTATGAACGCCACGGCCGTATTCCTGCGCAATAAGTTCCAGAAGAAAATGAGCTAAAGGGTTTTCGGGGGTTGCACTTTCCATTCGCACCTCCCGATTTCCCGACCTCATCACACCTTTGATACACTGCAATCCGCTCTTGGGAAGGATGGTGTTTGAATCGACTCCAACCCTCCTGTCTCCAACGATTCTCACAACTCTATTGTTGCAAGCTAAATATGATTTCTGATTCTTTCCCTCCCGTTGCCACGGAAATTGCCCTTAGAGCCGAAGATGTTAACGTTTACTACGGCTCGAGCTTGGCAGTTCGCAACGTTTTCCTCGAAATTCCCAAAAACAAGGTGGTGGCTTTTATCGGACCGTCTGGTTGCGGTAAAAGTACCATTCTGCGCTGTTTCAACCGGATGAACGATCTGATTCCGGGGGCGCGCGTTGAGGGCAAAATCACGTTCCACGGTCAGAACCTATACGCGAGTGGGGTCGATCCGGTGGAGACGCGCCGTCGCATCGGCATGGTGTTTCAAAAGCCCAACCCGTTCCCCAAATCGATTTTTGAAAATATTGCTTTTGGCGCTCGGATTAACGGCTATCAAGGCAATATGGACGAATTGGTGGAGAGATCTCTGCGGGGTGCAGCTCTTTGGGATGAGGTGAAAGACAAACTTAAAGAGAGCGGTTTGGCTTTGTCTGGAGGGCAGCAACAGCGCCTTTGCATTGCCCGCGCGATCGCCATCGAACCGGAAGTCATTTTGATGGACGAACCTTGCTCGGCCCTCGACCCGATTTCGACGTTGCGCGTGGAAGAGTTGATTCACGAACTCAAGCAGCAGTACACGATCGTCATCGTCACCCACAACATGCAACAGGCTTCTCGGGTGTCCGACCTGACGGCATTCTACAACGCCGAAGCCACCGACACCGGGAATAAAATTGGCTATTTGGTGGAGTACGACCAAACCCAAACCATCTTCCACAATCCCAGCCAGGAAGCCACTCAAGAATACGTGAGCGGTCGTTTCGGTTAAAGCGCCTAGCGCGAAGAGATCGATTACTCTATTTGCGATCGCGCGCGACCGAGGAGAAGTTATTGGTTCTTCTCGGTCTATTTTTTATGGCTAGTACCGCTACGGGTCATTAAAAATGCGTCTTGAAAAGTTGAACGGGACTCAAACCGACACCGCTCGCGATGCACGCAAAATTAAAAATGCAAAATGCTCACTAGACATAGCTTTCAACCCATGAAAGCTGGTCAGTTATTTCTGCCGCGCTGCACTAGTTTTTCAGTCTGGTTTCAGTCCGGCGGTAAGCATTCAGGTGGTAGGGATTAACAACTCAAAACTAATTGCTAAAGGCTTACGTATTTTTGACGATCTTTTGCCCTTTTGAGAATATTTAACGCAGTATTAACATTTTCTTAACGAGAGAGCTGAAAAAGTTTGATAATGTCATGGCTAAGCATACCTCATCGAGATTGATGCGATCGAAATCTAATGGGTGATTCTAAATAAGTCCGTTGCCCGCTCTGTAAGTCGAGCGCTCGGACGTGACGATTCAAATTGCCATCTCGTTATTTCACAGGCGATTACAGCCGATCGAATCCCTTACCGTTTCTCAAACTTCTATCGCACGAGCATCTGACTCGCCAGCGACTGACATTCCGATCTTCGACCTTCTGATTCTGGTGCGAGCGGGTCAAATTTAAACCCCATGAATCTATTCTATTTCTTACTCGAAACCCCACCCGAAGTTGTGGAAACTCAATCGCGGATTATCGATCAGTTTCTCAAAGGCGGTCCGGTGATGTGGCCCCTGTTGGGTCTGTCCATTTTCACCCTGGCAACGGGGCTAGAACGCGGTTGGTTCTGGCTGAGACTCATCAGTCAAGAAGATCGCATCGTCAACGATGTCCTCGAAGCCGCGCGGTACGACTTGAGCAAAGCCCTCGAAATTGCCGAATACGCCCGACACCTGACCATCGGTCGCTTTCTCCTGGCTCCTTTGCAACTGCGACATCCCAGCCCGGAAACCTTCCGACTGGCAATGGAAGCCGCCGCCGATAAGGAATTCGTGAAAATGCGCCGGGGCGACAAACTCCTCGAAACCATTATTGCCGTCGCGCCGCTACTGGGTTTGCTCGGAACGGTGACGGGATTGATTTCCACCTTCGATAACCTCACCGTTGGCGGAGGCGGTTCGGCAGACGAAGCAACCAAAGCTGCCTCCGGGATCGGCGAAGCCCTGATGACTACTGCGGCTGGGATGGTGGTGGCGATTATGGCGCTGCTGGTGTTTCGCGTGTTCGTGACGTTGCAAGCACAGCAAATGGATTATTTCGGTCGCGTCGGTAGCGAACTGGAGTTGGTTTACCGTCAAATTTGGTACGAATCGGGTAACAGTTTGCCCACACCGCTACCGGTTGCCACCATTGCCACTGGAGAAGACTCCCCGTCCCCAGGCACTCGAACGCGGGAGTAGGAAAATATCGTGCGAGCGCGTCAAGCTAAATCTAAAATTCCCCAAGTCAATCTAGTCCCGATGATTGACGTGTTGATGTCGGTGCTGACGTTTTTTATCATCATGGCGATGAGCTTAACCAGTGCGACGGTACCTAACGTCGATGTGCCGACGCTTACCGAAGGCCCTAACGAAGAAAACGATGGCGAAAGTGGGGAGGCCGAAGATAAAAGCGAACTCCCCGAAGCCTTAATTGTGGGGTTGGATAAGGAAGGTCAAATTATTCTCGACGGTGCGCCAGCAGACGAGGCCCAGCTAACTGAAGCCATGGAAGCATTTCTGGCCGAAAATGAAGAAGGAGTGGTCAAACTGACGGCCGATCGCGAACTCAATTTTAGCAACGTGGATGGATTGCTCGAAACCATGGCTGAAATTGGCGGCGATCGGGTTTTATTAGTGGTGCAATAAGTTCTCGTTGCGAGGAGATGAGGGAGATGAGGGAGATGGGGGGGAAACGGGAGAAACGGAGGAATATTGCATTCTGACTCCCAAGCCTCCCAAGCCTCCCAAGCCTCCCAAGCCTCCCAAGCCTCCCAAGCTCCTCCTGCTCTCCATCTCCCGTTCCCCATCCTCGCCCGAAAATATCCGATCGAGCGCCTGATGTTAAGTATTTAAACGAACTGGATACAACTGGCAACGATTTCACGATAACAATCATGCGTTTTCAAGATAAAAACGAACTCGGCGAGATTCCCGAAGTCGATATCACCCCGATGCTCAACGTCATTATGGTGGTATTGGCGTTTTTCGTGATAGTTTCGACGACGTTAACCGGGGAACCGGAAACCGTACAGGTGAACCTTCCGAGCGAATCGGACAGCGAACCTGCCGAAGAAGAACCCGATGATTCGGAACCGCCACCCGTTCTGCGAGCGAACGTGGATGCCGAAGGGGGAATTACCCTCGACGAGCGCCCTTACAGTAAAGAGGAAATGCTGGCGATCGTTCCGGCATTTCTCGAGAACAATCCCGAAAGTTCGGTATATTTAATTCCCGATCCCGAGTTGCCCTACGAACAGGTGATTCAGTTGCTTGCGGCAATGCGAGATGTGGGGGGCGATCGCATTTCCCTGGCGGTGGGAAATAACAGCGAAGAGGACGAAGAGGCTCCAGAAGCCGAAGCGGAAGAGGAGTAGATAGATCGCGCCCGATCGCAGCACGACAAGTTTCGGGTTAGGCGATCGCGAATTCAGTATCTTTACGACGTTCGGGCGACTTAAAACCCAACACGATTTCCTGTTTGGGAACGCCCGCTTCTACCAATTCGTTGGCTACGCCAATTTCCGTCCCATCTCGCTGAATCCAGATTTTCCCATCGATAATATCGAGATGGATTAAACAACCATGTTGGTATTGCTTATTCTCGCGACCTAAAATCATCAACAAGTAGCGATCGGATTCTCGATCGAACACCGTTTCAAACTTAATTTCTCCATATTTATAGGGAATTTTCGAGTGCTGAATTAAAATATCTCGAATAAATTGGCGATAACGATCTAATTTATCCATTGGAGAATAACCTCCCGATCGGGATCGAAGATAAGAATAGGCACGTTATAATCACTCAAAAGAAGCTCTCCAAGCGGTTGAGTAAAGAAATCTTTGTAAACTTCTTCGTGAATTGCTAGATAAAGCTTGCGATTGGGTTCTAAACGCTTGAGTACGGAAAAATAAATAAAATATTGACCCAAGGATTTTTGAGCATCAGTAATTGAGGAAGGTCCGCCAAAGGTTTTAATTTCAACAGCAATTTCCCGATCTCTTTTGACGGCTAGAAGTAGTTTCTCAGCTCCTAAATCGACATACATATCTTGTTTGCCCCAACGTAGGCGAAGAGGATCGTCAGTAATTGACCACCGATCCTTTTCTAAGGCACGGCGAACTACATCGTGGTAGAGATCGCGGTTGGGCATCTTTTGCGCGATGAAATTGAGGTTCACCTAAATTATACAAGTGTCCAACCTCACGACAGTTCGACCTATAACTCTCTGGGATCGGTCGTCCAAATAATCATCGTTGCGCCGCTTCCCCTGAGTTTGATTAAACTCAGATAGAACTCCACGTCCTGATTTTGCGCTCGATATAAGAGTTCCCCAGCATACTCTTTTCCAAGTTCTTCAACCTCAAAGCCCATACGCTCTTCTAAAATTGGCTTAATGTAATTGGGATAAGCATTACGGGGGCTGATCTGTGGGATGCTTACCCATTTACCCGGTAAAGCACCATCGAGAAGCACGGGATTGCTGGGATCGGGATTTTCTAAAAAAGAAGATCGCTTGTCGGGTGGAATGAGATCGATCGGTAGGCTGGATGCAAACTGACTGATGGCATCAAAATCGTTCACGCCAGCGGCAGCCAATTCACCGACGAGCCATGTTCTCAAACGTCCGACGAGATCGGCTCCCCCTCGGCTGATGCCTTCGGGGTCCGGTTCGGGTTCTGGCTCCGGTTCGGGTTCTGGCTCCGGTTCTGGCTCCGGTTCGGGGTCAGGCTCGTCGTCGTGATCGTCTTCGTCATCAGGCTCATCG
>JAXHUC010000219.1:0-6072 GCA_034189805.1 Cyanobacteriota bacterium | reverse complement strand
CGAACGCCAGCAACGGGAAGCTGCCGAGCAACAAGCTCAAGCTGCCGAGCAACAAGCTCAAGCCGCCGAGCAACAAGCTCAAGCCGCCGAGCAACAAGCCCAAGCCGCCGAGCAACAAGCCCAACTCGAACGCACCGCGCGAGAACTTGCCCAACAACAACTCGCAGCATTGCGATCGCAACTCGAACAACTCGGCATCGACCCCGATGTCTAAAAGCTGTTGCGGAAGGCAACAAACCCCAGGCGCGTGACAATTTTGCCCAGCGCCCAAACCACTATCTGCACATCCGCCTTTCTCCGAGATACTCCCCACACAAAACCGAGCCATCTGACCACCACCATCCCTGCCAACTGTCACATACCTTCATGGACAGTTGGTAAACTAGACTGAATGCCCGCCAACGCTAAAAAGTCCTCCCCCACAATAAGGACATAGCAAACAAACACCACCCGACAGACGACATGAAAGCATCTCTCCCCCTCACCGCTCTCGCCACCGCCGCCCTCTCTGCCGCCTCCACCTTTGCTCCTGTTGCCGCCGTCGCCTCTACCTTCGGACAGACGGAAATCAACCAGGATAAAACCATCGCCATTGCTGCTCCCGTGGGTGAGACCGACCGTCACCAGTTGCTGATTCTCGAGCAAATCTCCTCCACTCGTCCCTGCTGGAAGGAAACGGGAGCCAATCAAATCGACCCGCTTCTCCTCGATTTCAATTTCTCGGGAATTTGCGGTCGCGCTACCGATAGCAACGGCTACTCCATCCGAGTTGGCGGTCAAGATTTGGGAATGCAGTATTCCTTGCGCGTGGAAGAGCAGGGGGATGACTTAGTGCTGATGGGAGTGCCTTTCGGTCGTCGCAACAATCCCGCCCTGGAAATTGCCCGTGCTGAGGAGGTGTCTGATGGCTTCATCAAACTCGAACTCAATCCCGGCTGGCGGTTCGCCAAGCGCAACTATCAAGGTCGCACCCTCGGCCATACCTACCTCACGAACGATCTGACCTTGAGCGAACTCGCCGAAACCTCCCCCGTGGCAGAACGTCCCACTCGTCCCTCTCGCCCCATCGCCCGTCCGGAAACTCCCACCAAGCCTAGCGAACCCACGAGCGAACCTACCGTGGCCGAGCGCTTGGGACTGACAGCCCAACAAACTCGCGAAGTTGCAGCCATCCACCAAACCTATACCGCTCGTATCGCCACCGGACGCAGCGAACTGCAACGCGCTCAAACTCGGTTGAATCAGATGATGGCCGAAGAAACCTCCACCCGCAACCTGCGCCGCCAGCAAAAGCAAGTGCGCCAATTGCAAGCAGACCTTTCGGATTTGTACTTTGATGGCATGATGGACATTCGAGGCATTCTCAGTTCCGAACAGCGGGGTGAATTCGCTCAACTCGTTGCTGAATTGGGTAGCTTTGAGAACCTCTCGGGTCAACTCGTTGGTTCGGCCCGCTAGAAAGGATTTCGGTTTGATTCTGCCGCACCTTCGGATAATTCGCTATCTTACAAACAGTCGATCGGTAATCCGCTAGATATTATCGATCGACTTTGACATTTTCAACCAAAACGATAAGAGGAATCAATCATGCTGGTTAAAGGCGATCTGCTCCGGGAAATAGCCGGGAAAAAGATGGGAATTTTAGCGACAAAAATAGAAAAACAGGCGATCGCAAGTTTAGTAACGCGCCTGGAAGAGTGCAATCCTACACCAAACCCCCTCGAAGCAACTCATTTACTCGATGGTAATTGGCGATTGCTTTATACGACTAGTCGCGAACTTTTAGGACTCGATAATATTCCCCTAGCAAACTTAGGAGAAATTTATCAGTACGTGCGCGTTGAAGATGCGAAAATATATAACATAGCCGAGCTTTCGGGATTACCGTTACTCTCGGCTGTTGTAAGCGTTTGCGCCCGTTTCGAGCCGGAGAGCGATCGCCGCGTAACTGTTAAATTCGAGCGAGCTATTTCAGGATTTCAAAATTTCCTGGGTTATCAATCGCCGAAACAGTTTATCGATGGCATTGAATCAGGAAAAAATTATCGATTTCAAGCGATCGATTTTCCGATTCCCGATGGTAACCAACAGGGATGGCTCGATATTACCTATCTAGATCGAGATTTGCGAATCGGACGGGGGAATGAAGGCAGTATCTTTGTTTTAGATAAAGCAAGTTAAGTCGCTTACCATTAAGTTTCATTTTTGTCTCTTGCATGCATTCGGCAATTCGCAATCGGTGTTCGGTCTAAAATAAGCCCAACTTGCTTATACTTGAGATGACTATTTTTTTTTGATTTTGCATTTTACAAGCTGCTTGTAGAATTAAAACTAAGTGAATTTCGATCCGTTTTCTTCTCGATCGAATAGATGACTGACGATCGAGTACTTGCATTCGATTGAAAATGCACGCTCGGAACAGTCGATCGTTAACTCCGCAAATGTATTCCGAAATATCGGATATATTTTTGCTAATGTATCGATTCGGATATATCTAAAAATGGATCTGCTTTTTATTTTCCAACTTGCCTAATTATCTGGCTTCGGTTGAGTTGGACTTAAGTTGGGGTTTAAAGGAGGATTTTTATTGGGATTTACTGAAGGATTTACTGAGGGATTTTCAGTTGGATTTACCACTGGACTGGCTAAGCCAGGATTTTCATAGAAAACATAGCTGGTTGAGTAGTCGCTAAACTCAAAATAAACTCGTTTTTCTCCCTCATCCACTTGATAATTTAGATTTCGATCTAAATACCCATAACCATATCGATAGGGACGAGGTGTCGAACTATCATTTGTGGCATAAGCCGTGGAAAGCTTATCAATTTTAATAAATCGATTGACGAGTTTATCTCCTGCATAAATATCTAATACTCCATCTGTTCCCGTCCAGTTTTGAATTTGCCTGCCCACTTGGTTTTGTACTTCTTGACTACAGCCGAGAAGACCGAAAACGGATACAACTGCTAGGCTAGTGATTTTTCGCATTTTCATCGATTCACTTTTTAGATTATCTCGATCGAAGTTTTGTATTCAATCTTTGTATTCAACAATTTATTTCATCAAATTTCAAGTCAGTACATTTAACTCAAACTCATATTTTGAGATCTGACTAACTTAATTTTATTATTTGCAAAACAAGCTCACACACATTTGTCAAAGATTCTCTCGTGGAGACCTATACAGAGAATTGTAAAGAGCGTAGGCATTCTTGGCTCGATTTTGCTAGCATAGATCGAAAAACAGTAAGTACTCGATGCAGTGCATAGTACGGTAGTTTCGCGCAAGCACGGGTCAGAATCTCTTGAGGAATAGGTAAATGTTGCAACATTCAGTCGTGTTTTTGAGAATTTTAAAGGCTTAATGACAAATTCTTCGATCGTTCAATCTTCTTCAGGCTCAAACTCACAGCATCGGAATTCCATCGAACTGAGTAGCCGAGACTTAGTGATGGCGATTGCCGATGCAGCAGACGATCGCAAAGCTGAAGATATCGTCCTCTTATCTGTCGAAGAGATTTCCTATCTCGCCGACTATTTCGCGATCGTCACCGGCTTCTCCAAAGCCCAGGTTCGCGCCATCTCCGAATCAATTCTAGACCGGGTCGAAACCGAGTTCGGCCGCAGCTGTCCGCGCATTGAAGGGCAATCTGAGGGAACTTGGATTTTGCTCGACTACGGAGATGCGATCGCCCATGTTATGATGCCCGAAGAGCGTGAGTTTTATAACTTAGAGGCTTTCTGGGGACATGCCGAGCGGATTGAATATCCAGCATCTGCTCCCAACCATTCAGACTAGTTTAATTATCGTTTCGGGAAACAACACTGGGGAATCGATCGTGGAACCCAAGCTTAATAAAACCTATACCCAAATTTGCCCGGTTCCCACGGAACAGCAACCCATCGTCGAGTATCAAACCCTCAGCGAGTCTTGCCTGTTTCGTTCCTGTACGGGAGAGTTGCGCCGCTATCTCAAAATGCTTGCCTGGTTCTGGCTGCCGAGTTGGCTGTTTGTCGGACCGGTGGTGGCGGCAAGTTTCTCCCCCGAAAAGTTTCCCGTGCGGTTTTTCCTCGGTGGTACGGCCGGCGCGAGTTTTATCGTTCTATTGCTCGTCGTCCGGCTGTATTTGGGCTGGAAATACGTGAGCGATCGCCTCTTCGATACGACGGTGATTTACGAAGAATCCGGCTGGTACGACGGACAGCGTTGGACCAAAACCCCAGAAATTCTCACCCGCGATCGCCTAGTGGTTTCCTACGAAATACAACCGATTCTCAAGCGCTTGCAACGCACGTTTTTCTGGCTGGGTGGTGCGTACCTGGCTGGGGGGACAGTTTGGGGAATCCTGGCGATACTCGGTTAAGTCTTCATATGTGGCGATCTCTAGTAGAGCATCTTCTAACATTTAGAGTATTGCCTATTTCTCCTCTATCACCCCGATACCGACCCACTCGGCAGCGTCACCGTCGCGATCGTCCCGCGATCGAGTTGGCTGGCAATTTCGATCCGACCGTGGTGATTGGTGGCGATCGCCCGAGCAATAGCCAATCCCAGTCCCGATCCGCTGAACGTCGATCGGGCAAATTTTTCTCTGCCGTGGCTGCGGGCGGGATCGACCCGATAAAATCGATCGAAGACGCGATCGAGAGCCTCTTCGGGAATACCCACCCCCGTATCCTCGATCGTGACTTGCAAGAGTTGGGAATGGCGGCGATCGCTCCCTTTATTCCCCGCGCGCAAACCGCGAACGCACTTTAAAGCGACCGTCACTCGACCCTCGGCGGGCGTGTATTGCAACGCATTTTCGAGTAAATTTGTCAAGAGTCGGGCGAGCTGATTTTCGTCGCCGCAGAGGGTGAAGATATTTTCTATTTCATCGCCAGCCAACTCATCGATATGCGGCGGTGCGGTAATTTCCAAACACAGCGCGATTTCCTTTTCTGCGGCGATCGCCTGCAATTCTTCGGTCACTTCGACGAGTAGCGCATCCAAAAAAACGGGCTGGCGATCTCGAACCACCATGCCGCTATCTTGCCGCGCCAGGAACAGCAAATCGTCTACCAACCGTCCCAAGCGGCGGGTGAGGCGTTCGATGACTTGGAGTTGCTGGCGGTAGGGTTGTGAGGCTAAATCCGGATCGGCTAAAGCCACCTGAACGTTGGTTTGAATCGCAGAAATGGGAGAGCGCAGTTCGTGGGACGCATCGGCCGTAAACTGTTTCAACCGTCCGTAAGATTCCCCCACCGGTTGCATCGCCTGGCCCGACAGCCACCAACCGCTTGCCGCCACCGACACCAGCATCAGACTCGTTCCCAAACACAAATCCCAAACAAACTGGCGGCTGGGTTTGGTTACCTCGAACCAAGGATGGCTGACGCGCAAGTAGCCGAGGGTTTGCCGTTCGACTTCGACGCGATCGCTCACTTGACGCAGCGCTCCTAAAGTATAGGTCCGATCGGACGAACGAATGGGAGGATAAACCGTTTGACCGCGACGACTCGACTGGAGGGGAATCTGGAGTGGTTCTTTGAAAGTAGACCAAACCAGGGTTTCCGTGGCATCGAACCATTCGAGATCGATGCGATCGTCATCTAAGGTTTCGGCATTATCGCGAAAACTGGCTTCGATATTGACGCGATACTGAAGATTATTCGTTTGTAGGGGTTCGACGACGAGCGATCGTTCTACCACTTCCACAACATGTTTTAGGGTGTCGTCCATGCGTTCGATCAGGGTTTGACGCACGTACAAATAAACCCCCGTGGCAAACAACACCAGCAAAATAGCGGTTACGGTGGTGTACCAAATGGCGAGGCGACGGCGCGTAGCTTGAAACATGGATGGATAGGGTGTGGGGGAGGAGAATTAAAAATTAAAAATGCAAAATGGGAACGAGGAATGGAGTGTGGAAAACGTTACATACCCACTCTCTCCCTCATCTCTCTCATCTCCTTCACCTCCCTTGTCTTCCCCTCTCCGCGTCCCCGCGTCTCCCCATCACCCCCTCCCCGCATCCTGTTGGATGACGTTCAACCCCCACTCGTAAAGCGATCGCCCCAAAGTGGGTTCGGA
>JAXHUC010000218.1:0-6082 GCA_034189805.1 Cyanobacteriota bacterium | reverse complement strand
GGACGCGGAGACGCGGGGACGCGGAGATGGGGAGATGGGGAGATGGGGAGATGGGGAGATGGGGAGATGGGGGAGATGGGGGAGGTGAGGGAGGTGAGGGAGGTGAGGGAGGTGAGGGAGAATAAATACAAAATTCTCCTTATCTCCTTGTCCCCCAGCTCTCTAGCAACCGTTCCCCATTCTCCATTTAACGCAAGCGATCTTGAATCCGAGCTAATTCCTCGACCCCCTCAAAGGCGTAGCGGTTGTAGCCGTTGCGCTCGATCAGGTCTTCCATGTACTCAATGCGATCTTCGCTGGCGGGGTGCGTCGAAAGGAAGCTCGGACCTCTCGATCCGTGTTCTTCGTACAACGTTGCCATCAGATTGCGCAAACCATCGGCAGCGTACCCGGCACTGTTGAGAACGCGAGTGCCGAGGATATCGGCTTGGGTTTCCCGAGTGCGGGAGTGATCTAAACTCACGAGGGTGCTGAGAATATTGCCCAGGGGAATTTCCCGACCGACATTCGAGAGTAAGAGGTTGGTCATCACCCCTTCGTAACCGTGGGAGAGAACGGCGTGGGCGACTTCGTGGGCGAGCAATCCAGCCAGTTCGGCTTCGGTATTGGCTCGGGTAATGGCTCCGGTATTGATAAAAATCTTGCCGCCAGGGAGTGCAAAGGCGTTGAGGGAGTCGTCTTCAATGACGTAGAACTCGTAGTCGAATTCGTCTCGTCCCATATATCGCGCGACTTCCTGACCGATTTCGTCGATGTAGTCAACGACGACGGCATCTTCGACGATGGTGGCTTGCCGTTTGACCTGTTCGGCAATTTGCGCGCCCAAACCCGATTCGCCCATGGCGACGATTTGCACGAGTTCGATACCTTGAACCACTGAGGATTCGGTATTTCCGGTCAGGATACCCACGGCAAGTCCGCCCAAACCTCGCACGGCCATTTTTTCGCGCACGCCCGATCGAAAATCACCGAGTTTATCCTCTGCTATCTCGATAAATTCGGGTGCCTCGGGACTGTCGGGATTGAAGATGGCAAACTGACGGGCGGCAATGGAGGCTTCGAGGGGTTGACCGTCGTCATCGAGGGCGCGCACTCGCAACCGAGCGAATTCGGGAGAGTCGGGAAAGAGGGTGGTGAGTTCTTCGAGGCGGACGATCGCTTCTTCGGTCTCACCCTCTTCGAGCATGGTTTCGATGGCAAAAGCCTGGGCGGGGGCGAAGTTGGGCGCTTCTTCAGCCAGCAGCCTTAAGGCTTCTTCGACTTGGCTTTCCCGACCGTTGGCCCAACCATCCTGGGCGTTGCGCCAGTAGACTTGGCCGGCGACGGAGAGTTGTTCGGGATCGCTGATGAGTTCGGTGTCTGAGGTGCGATCGCGCTCGTTGTCGAAGGGGGGCTTCACCTGGCGGTAGAGGCGTTCGGCTTCTCGACGGTTGCCTTGGAGGAAGAGTCGATCGGCCTGGGCGATAATTTGCTCCTCTTCGGACAGGGATATGGGGCGATCGCTGCTGGAGTTGTCGGGGCGGTTATTCTGGCTGGGAATGGGTTTTTCCCGAACGGCGACGGTGTTGCTTTCGCCCGAAACGCTCAGGTTGTAGCGTCCTTCTCCGCGAGCGTCGTAGGAGTTGACGATCGCCACGTAAGTTCCGTCTTCGGGTAGGGTGACGTTGAGGGCGGAGTTGCTGTTGCCCTGGCTGGCATCGTCGTTTTCAGCGATCGGTTCGCCGTCGGGATCGAGGAGAATTAAGTAGGTATCGAACTCTCGACTTTCGAGCCGAATCGTTACGGATTGACCCGCATCTCCTTCAAACTCGTAGACATCGTAATAGCTATTATCTTGAGGTAGTCGATCGTCTCCCCGTTCTAGCGCGCCTCGTTCTTCGAGTAGGGAAGTTCGGGCCAATCGCGTTGGTTTGGTTGTGGATTCTGAGGTGCGAGATTTGAGAGAAGGGGCGCTCTTTGGGTTCGTTTGGGGGAGTTTCGCGACTTGAGTCTCGCTTGGAAGAACTGAGACTTCTGGCAACCGTTGGCTAGAAAGAGCGGAATTTGGGGTATGGAGAAAGCTCAAAGCGAGAAATAACGTTTCTCCGAGAATGAGCCATTGAAGTTTGCGAGCTGCTTTCATGGTAAATATGGAGTCGATGGGAATCAAATGTAAGCGTTAATAGAGCTAGAAGTCTCGATTGGCACACCCTATCTCTACTATATTTCAGAGGTTTGCGTAGAAATCGGGTCAATTTAGAATTCCGTTCGAGGCTGAATAACTCAAAATTCCCTAAACTATCAATATTTTTATGAAGTTTTAGGGTTTAAGAATTTGAGTAGATAGAAAAGTTATTTTTCTCATGCTTGCTACTCGATCGGACGGGTTTTTAAATTTTATAGTTCCCATTTTTTGGAAGTTTTAAGAATAGAAATATTGTCAAATAAAAGTGATATTTAATGCTCGATTGAATGGAGGAATTAGGTGCATTTCAGCGAAGATATCCGAAGCAAAGCCCGCACGATCGAGCGAGAAACGTTGCATGAAAATACCATTAACGTAACGTTAGTTCGAGATCGGACAGTTTCGGGTCTGCTCAAACGCTTTGTAAGGGCGGGTTTAGGGATATGTTCGGAGTCTTACCCAAAATTTAAATTCAAAACCCACCCCTACCCATTGGGATTTTGACTGTATCTAAAATCGAACCTGAATCCTTACTTGAATGCTAACCGGACAAAAAAAAGCAGCTATCAACGAAGCTGCCTGGGTTAGATACATGAGGTTAGGGACTAGGATAAGCCGATCCCTCGATCGAATTCGTCTGGGTTACCGTTTTTGAAACCATCCCCATTTCCCACTTAACGGGCGATCGAACGCGCGAAATCGCCTCTACGGATTAGCAAACGTATTAATTTCCCCTCCCCCGATATAGCGACCGGGAATTGGCGTTTCCAAAGCTGAAGACGGCCGTTGGGGTTGCGGTTGCTCGAATTGGAATTGGGCTGAATTAGGGGAATTGGGATCGACGGCTTGGTAAGGATTAGTGTAGGGAACCGTCGGTTGAACCGTCGTACCTGGATAAGAGTAGGTCGAAGGTATGTTGTAGTTGTAATTTCCCGGTGCGACGGGGGTCGGAGCGGGAACGCTTCCATAAGGATTACCCCCCGGAACCTCATAAGTTGGGACGTTCGGTTGAGTTGATGCCGGAACGCCGGACGAGGAACGCTTCAAATCTGTCAAACTCGAAGAGCGGTGGTTGGAATAGGGAGATTCTGGGAGCGCTGGCTGCGAAAATCCCGACTGTACTCCGGGCTGTATTCCGGGCTGCACTCCCGTAGGCAGGGTCGCGGGGGGAACCTGTCCGGTTCCAGTAAATTGCTGGTTCCATCGCTGGGCGACATCAGCCGCGTCTTGAGGTGCTGCGGGAGAAATCCCTGTTGGATTGGGGGATGGAGTTGCCTCCAAAGATGGGTCTGGAGCCTCTAGAGCAGAACCCGAAGAATTTGCGCCCGATCGTTCGAGTGCGGTTTGCAAGACGTTGGGCAATACCGTACTGGTATAGGGATTGGCGCGATCGCTCTGGGGGGTTTCTCCAAGATTGCCCGATTCGACTGGAGTATTTCCATTCGCCAATGGCATCTGCCCCGGCGGGTTTTGGGTTTGGCCCGGTGTTGAAGGGGTACTGACGGAGAATCGTCCTAAGACATCATTCGTATCTAAGCCTTCCGCACTCACGCGATCGAATAACCCTTGAGGTTCGTCTCGATCGGACTGAGGATTTAAAAGCATCGATGGAATCGGCTGCTCTTGTTGTTGGAGGAGTTCTTGCAATACATCGGAACTTTCAATATCTGCGGCGATTTGGCTCTCTTGCGCGGATAGGTTTTCAGAGAGGTTTTCGCCGACTTCCGATGCTTCGGGTGACGATTCGGCATCTGCGGTCGCGTTTTCCCGGTTTTTGAGATAGATTACAGCTTGCCAGCCGAGTACCAGCATTAACGATACCCCGATAGTCGAGGCCCAAATACTCGGCTTCAATAAAGTACGGACTCTCGCTTTGAGGGAACGGATCGATGCCGATGAATATCGAATTGGCATGGGCTTAACCTAAAAAGTATGGAATGGTGGCAAGGTCGATCGGGTGACTCGTAACCGCATGTGGCGGTACGAAAGTAAGTTGGATTCGCGCCCGAGCTACAAAGTCAATCCCAGTCAATCCCGGTTAATCCAACAAAGCAAATCTAAACGTACTTACAATTTTATCGTATGGCGATCGGTCGATCGATTTATCGCTGAAAGATTGTCAGAATTACTGACGAGCGGCGCGTACCAAAAGAAACGAACCCGCCCCCAACCCGGATAAAGTGGGCAACCAAGCAGCCAGCCACGGCGGCAGTACTCCACTCAATCCCAGCGCGTCGCCAACGGACATGAGCAAGTAGTAGGTAAAAATCATCACCACGCAGATACCGAAACCAGTAGCCTTACTCGTTCGTTGGGGTTTGGTTCCCAGTGCCGCCCCCATAATGGCAAATGCCACGCAGGCAAATGGAAGTGCCAGTTTTTGCTGGATGCGGATTTCTAACTTGCGAATTTTCTTCTCGCTGCCGCTGAGTTTGAGGATTTCCAAACGTTCCCAAGCTTGAATGAGATTCATTTCGATATAGTCGCGATCGCTGGTCACAAAATCGAGGGGATCGCGCGGGAGGGGCAGTCGGTGGCGATCGAACTGGATGATATTTCGATAGGAACCGTCGGGAGCGATGATATAAATTACCCCGTTGGCAAAGTCCCAAATATTATCGGTGGGATTCCAAGTTGCCGACTCTGCTAGTACCAGTTGGTTGAATCCGGGATTCGATCGATCCAAAATCGTCAAACCCCGCATCGTGTCCCCATCGAATTCTTCGGCATAGAACAATCGCTCTAAGGTGCTGATGCGATCGCCATTGCGTTTTACATCATGAAACTGCGGGTAGACGATATTGCGCTCGCTGAAAATCGTTTCTTTCCCTTTCAGAGCGCGATCGAGCAAAATTGTTGCTTGATAGTGAGCCGAGGGAACGACCACTTGATCGAGGGTAAAGGTAATTCCGGTGACGATCGCTCCGGCAATAATGGCTGGCATCACCAGGCGGTAGAGGCTGACACCACAACTGCGCAGGGCCGTAATTTCGTTATCGCTCGACAGGCGGCTGTAGCCCAACAGCGTGGCGAGCAGCATCGACATCGGCAACGATAGGGATAGATAGTAGGGGAGTTGGAGGAAAAATACTTGCAGGGCGATGGCGAGGGAAATATCGGCCTCGGTGAGTTCTCGCACTAGCTCGAATAAAATCCCGATCGCCACCCCAATCGAGGAAAACGCGCCCACACCAAACAGGAAGGGCCCGATCAACTCACTGGCAATGTAACGATCCATGACGGAAAGTCTGGGAACCAGAGAGGCGATCGAATTGGGAATGGGAAACGCGCCGATTTTCATATTTGGGTATTATTGCCAGATGTCTAGCAGTTTTCTCCTTATTTTAGGTGAGTTCGATGGTCTCCATTGGATTCTCGATCGTCTCGCTCCCTTCCCAACAGTCTCCATCAAAAGAGTTTTCGCTTAACGTCGAGCCGAGTTCGGGTTCGAGTTGGATGGGAGCCGTTCTCTCTAAATCCTCACGAAATAAAGGATAAGGATATAGCTCCAAATCCGGAAGTTCGATTTCCATCACTTCGATATTTTTAATCTGCTCGTTGTCAATGGATTCAGTTTCTTTGTCCTCATTCACTTGCGGTTCGTCAATCACTTCGAGTTCCAATTCGGGTTGTTCTAGAACTTCAGGGACGGTTTCAGTTTGAGTCGTTTCTTCCTCGGAAACTTCCAATTCGGATTCTTCTAGAACTTCGGGTACGGGTTCGGCTTCGGTTCTTTCTTCCTCAGAGATTTCCAATTCGGGCTGTTCTAGGACTTCAGGGACGGTTTCAGTTGGAGTCGTTTCTTCCTCAGAAACTTCCAATTCAGGCTGTTCTAGAACTTCAGGGACAGTTTCAGTTGGAGTCGTTTCTTCCTCGGAAACTTCCAATTCGGATTCTTCTAGAACTTCGGATTCCGGT
>JAXHUC010000217.1:0-6312 GCA_034189805.1 Cyanobacteriota bacterium | reverse complement strand
AACAGGCTTTAGCACGAACCGACATACCCCAAATTCGCATCGAAGGACGAAAAGGGGGTTCTTCCGTCGCCGCAGCCATCCTCAATGCCTTACTGGTGCTTGCATGGCAATCGATTTACGGAGAGTGATGGGGAGAGGGGAAGACGCGGTGACACGGTGACACGGTGACGCGGAGATGGGGGAGGTGAGGGAGGTGAGGGAGATGAGGGAGATGGAAGGACGCGGTGATGCGGATAGAAGAGGGATAAGGGACAAGATGACAAGTGGGATAAGGGAGAGAGTGCGGTATTTAACGTTCCCCGTTCCCTACCTTTACCGGAAACTGTCTTATTCCGCGCCTGACGTAAATGTAAGTTTAATCCCCATTCAAAGTCCGATCGGGATTTGACGAAGATTAAATAAATATCGCCCAATATCGGATATAAGTAACGAATATTTCTGTAAAATCAAGCCATTAAAACATTAAATTTTTCTTAGTATTTCTTCAAAAATGAGAAGACCTGGCAGCATTGCCAAAATAAAATTTTCTAGCCCCGAGTGCAAAACATGCTTTTTTAGGAAAGCAAAAATTAGATACCTCGACTTTCATCAAACGGTGATGAGCATTCCTCCAAAATTGCTCGAACTCTCTTTAGAAATGCTGTGCGTTATCAACTTAGACGGTCATTTCAAGCAACTCTCGCCCATGTGGGAGCAAAGCCTGGGGTGGTCGATCGAACAGTTGCAAGCACAATCCTATTTCGATTGGATACATCCAGAAGAGATCTCGACGACCTGGGAAAATCTCTGGAGTTTGATGGATGGCAATTTAGAGAGCATCACTTACAAAAATCGCTTTCGCACCCCAAATGGAACTTATACTTGGCTGCGCTGGCAAGTCACGTTTTGTTCGAGCCAAAAACTCTTTTATGCCAACGTCCAAAACTTGGGAGAACAGCCTGAATGTAGTTTAGATCGCTCGATGTTTAATTCCCCCGAAGAACACTTTCGCTTGCTTGTCGAAGGCGTGAAAGATTATGCCATCTACATGCTCGATCGACACGGGCGAACGATTAGTTGGAATCAAGGGGCCGAACGCATCAACGGTTGGAGTGAAGCGGAAATTCTCGGGGAAGCGAGCGATCGCTTTTTTCCCCCCGAACAAATCGAGACCCGAATGCCGGCCATTTTGCTCGAACGCGCCCGCCTCAACGGTCGAGTGGAGTACGAAAACTGGCGGATGCGCCGGGATGGATCGCGCTTTTGGGCCCACGTGACGATTTCCGCTTTGCGAGATGAAAAGGGGGAACTGCTCGGTTTTGCCACGGTGACGCGGGATATTACCGAACGCAAGCAAGCCGAAGTAGCCCGACAAACACTGCATGAAGAGTTAGAACGACGAGTGGTGCGGCGAACGGCTGCCCTGCAAAAGGCAAACGCCCGCCTGCGCGACGAGGTGCGGGTGCGCCAGCGAACGGAAACCGCCCTGCGGCAATCCAAAAACGTACTCAAACGGCGATCGAAAGAATTAGAACAGACCCTGCGAGAACTCAAAGCCACTCAAGCCAAACTCATCCAGACTGAAAAGATGTCGAGTTTGGGTCTGTTGGTGGCGGGAGTCGCTCACGAAATCAATAACCCCGTCAACTTCATTCACGGCAATCTCTCTTATCTTCACGAGTACACTCAAGACTTAATCGAAACCGTCGAAGGATATCGGCAATACGACGATCGCATCGCCCCGGAAATTCGCGATCGGCTATCGGAGCTAGATTTAGACTATATCCGCGCAGATATTCCCAAAATTTTGTCTTCGATGCAAGCGGGAACGCAGCGCATTGCCAAAATCGTTTGTTCTCTGAAAAACTTTTCCCGCCACGACGAATCGCAACTCAAAAAAGTCAATATTCACGAAGGACTCGAAAGTACCCTCTCTCTGTTGTCCTATAAGTTGAATAATGCGACCGAGCGCATTCAAGTGGTGAAAGAGTACGGCGAATTGCCCCGAGTTGAATGCTACGCGAGTCAGTTAAATCAAGTGTTTATGAACGCGATCGCCAATGCGATCGATGCCCTATCGGAAAGTGGTAAGAATGTCGATCGCATGGGGGCGGCGATCGTCTGCATTCGGACTCAGCGCAAAGAGAACACTGTTGCCATCCATATCTCCGATAATGGGATTGGCATGAGCGAAGAAGTCCGCACTCGGATTTTCGATCCGTTTTTTACCACCAAACCCGTGGGTCAAGGAACGGGACTGGGATTATCTGTCGGCTACGATGTGGTGGTCAACCAACATGGGGGAACTCTAGATTGTATCTCGACCCCCGGAAGAGGCACGACCTTCACCATTGAAATCCCGATCGCGATGACTCGATAATTTTTGAGGGATAAGGCGGCGATTTGAGCCGAAAAACCAAACTTTCCCCCCGGCTTGATTATCTAAGGTAGAATATCATCGGAATGATGTCGATCGAACGCCACGCAGGAATTCGATCGATCGAACTATCAATTCGGGATACCCGCTCTCGATCGGGCTGCATCAACTTTGAGAAGGATCGAACGATCCCATCCTTCCTGATGCAGTTGAGAGTTTATCGGGTATCGTTGCGTGCATCTCTTATATCGATAAATTAGACGGATCTTCGATTTCCATCGCTCGACGAGTGGAGTGCTGGTGAGTTGCATCCAAAATTGGGTTTTAGCCTCGAACTAAAACTCGAAAAACGGGCGATCGCCACTCCTCAACATTCAAGTACCGCAGTCGAGAGAAGTCAAGCTTGTCACAATCGCGTAGATATCGTCGAGCGAGCTTTTCGATCGAAATCCATCGAACATTTCAGACATTACAGAGCAAGAGCTAGGGATATTATGATTTTGGGAACGCCAGACAACGATGTTCTCTTGGGAACATCAGCTCTAGATGAAATTGCCGCACTCTCAGGAGACGATATCGCGTTCGGTCTCGAAGATGGCGACGATATTAATGGTAACAGCGGAAACGACGAGCTGAATGGAAATGCTGGTAACGACACCGTACGCGGGGGACAGGGAAACGACACCGTACGCGGCGGAGTCAACGACGATCTCGTCACCGGAGATCTGGGAAGCGACATTCTCTACGGCGATCGGGGAAACGATGTCCTGATGGGCGGAACCAGCGATGGCGGCGCTCCCGACTTTACGGGCAACGACCTGATTTTTGGCGGGGCGGGTAACGATGTCGCCTTTGGTAACCAAGGAGATGATGTCATTGCTGGAGATGAAGGAGATGATGTCATCTTTGGCGGACAGGGGAACGATCGCATCTCCGGGGGATCGGGGAACGATCGCCTCTTCGGCAACCTCGGCTCGAACACGCTCACGGGCGGTGCGGGGACGGACTTTTTCGCGATCGGCTACGAAGGCTTGGCCGACGGGTTGAGCGTCGTCGATGCGGTGAATAACATTCTCGATTTTCGCAAAGGGGAAGACTTCATCGAACTCTCGCCGGGTTTGACCTTTGCCGATTTGAGTTTGGGCGCTGGAACCGGAGAAAATGCTGGAGCGACCATCGTCCAAAGTACTGCCACCGGAGAAACCCTGGCGATTATCCAAAGCATTAGTCCCAACGAAATCAATCAAAGCGACTTTCGCGAAGCGTTTCCCGTCATTCCCATCACCCCTCTGCCCCCCGGTACACCGCCTCCAGTGACTCCGCCCCTCGAGACTCCCATTCCCGAGTCTCCCTTCGGACCGCCATCGGGCGACTTTCTCAACTATACCGATGCCGGTCAGGGGGTTATCGTCCGCCTCGATCGCAATTTCACCTTTTTGAGCGATTTGGGAACCTTCCCCCGGATTATGCCCATGGGAGACTCGATTACCCAAGGCTTTGATGGCATTACCCCCAATGAAGAACGAGGAGGTTATCGAACCACCTTATACTCGAGACTCGAAGATTTCGGCTTCATTCCCGATTTTGTCGGTTCCCAATCGAACGGCCCGGAGACTTTGCCCGACAAGGATAACGAATCCCATCCCGGTCGCAACATCGGCTTTTTTGCCAACAACGTTACCAGCGATGACGGGACGGGTTGGATCGAGGCCAATCCCAGCGATATCGTCCTGTTGATGGCTGGAACCAACGATATTACCGGACAGGAAACCAGCCAAGATTCCCGCGTCGATGCCTTTATCCGCAATCTCGGTCAAACCATCGATCGGATTACCGAGTCCCCTTCGTTTAACGGCACCGTCGTCGTCGGCTCGATTCCCCCCTTCCATCCCACGGGCAGAACGGCGATCGAACTCGAACTCGTCGATAAATACAACGCCCGCATTCCCGAGTTAGTCGCCGAAAAAGTGACCGAGGGTAAATCCGTTGCTTTCGCCGATATCAACAGTGCCCTCGACGCACCTGCCGACCTGGCGGATTTATCCGTCGATAGCGGCATTCACCCCAATGCCACCGGATATGTCAAAATTGGCAATGCCTGGTTTGATGCCATTCTCGGGGCAACGGGAACCACCGTGGCGATCGATAATGTCGATCGGGCGATCGGTTCGGATTTTAACGATCTCCTCGTCGGCGACGACGACAACGATATCCTCGAAGGCGGATCGGGAACCGATCGACTCATCGGCGGCTTGGGTAGCGATAGTCTCGCAGCCGGGGCGGGGTTAGATGGATTCGTCTACAACTCTCCTGAAGAAGGCGGCGATCTCATTGCCGACTTCGACCCCGAAGAGGGAGATATTATTATGGTTTCTACTTCGGGCTTCGGCGGTGGGTTGGTCGAAGGAACCCTTTTAACCTCCTTCGTCAGCAGTGCGACTCCCACCCCGGAAGGAAGCGATGGTACCTTCCTCTACAACACCAACACCGGCGTTCTCAGCTTCGATGTCGATGGCATAGACCCCGAAGCCCCCGTCGAAATTGCCACTCTCCAAGGTAGCCCCGAACTCCGCGCGGATTTATTTGCCCTGCTGGCTTGATAAGGGCTTGGGGGGCTTGGGGAGCTTCGGGAGCTGAGAGTTTATACTAAATCCCAATTCCTCCGTTTCTCCCGTTTCCTCCGTTTCCCCCCCTGCTCCCCTTTCCCTTCCACAGCCGATGCCTCAAGTCCAACCCCCACTCAATTTCCTCGCCCCCGATTTCCAACCGTGGGTGTTGCGCCTTGCCCAGTTGGGTTTGCCGATTTTGCGCCGATCGCAATTCGATCTGTCACAAATTGAAGCGGAAAATCTCGATCGACTCGTTCGACTCTACGATCGCTTTCAAAAAGGCGAGATTCGGTTGATGCTGGCATTTCGCCACCCCAATCCTAAAGACCCGATTTGTTTGGCGCATTTGGTCTGGAAGTTACTGCCCCAAGCGGCGAGGGCGCAGAATGTGGCGCTGCGATCGCCGAGTCATTTTCACTTTATTTACGATCGGGGGATTCCCTTGTGGGCGGGTTCTGTGGTGGAATGGCTGTTTCCCAAACTGGGGGGAACGCCGATCCAACGGGGGAAGCTGGATTTGATGGGATTGCGATCGGCACGGAACTTGTTTGCCAACGGCGAGTTTCCCCTGGCTGCCGCACCGGAAGGGGGAACCAACGGTCACAATGAAATTGTCAGCCCCCTAGAACCGGGTATCGCTCAGATGGCGTTTTGGTGCGTGGAAGATTTGCGCGATGCGGGGCGATCGGAAGAGGTCGTTATCTTACCTCTGGGGATTCGCTACAGCTATCTCAATGCCCCTTGGACGCAAGTGGATGCCCTGCTCGATCGCCTCGAAGCCCAGATGCAACTCGAACCCCTGGCAAAGAGTAATGCAAAGGGCGATCGCTACGATCGCCTGTATCGGTTGGGGGGACAATTGCTGGTGGTGATGGAGCGATTTTACCGCGATTCTTACCATCGCCCGTTTCCCAAAGAGATTCATTTTCCCGAGTCGAATGAGGAATTGGCAGTGCGGGTGCAAACCTTACTCGACGAAGCCTTGAACGTTGCCGAGGAATATTTCGGCATCAAACCGCGCGGGACGGTTATCGATCGCTGTCGTCGTCTGGAACAAGCGGGGTGGAATCGCATCTATCGCCAAGAGTTCGAGAAGCCCGATCGCATTTCCCCCCTCGAACGAGGACTCGCCGATCGAGTTGCCGAGGAAGCCAGTTTGCGGATGTGGCACATGCGCCTTGTCGAGCATTTTGTCGCCGTTTCCGGCAGCTACGTGCGCGAAAATCCCAGCGTCGATCGCTTTGCCGATACCGCAATTCTGATGTGGAAAACCTTCGAGCAAATTCAGGGAGACACCCAACCCTCGCCGCATCTGGGGGCGCAAAACGTCTGCCTCACCGTCGGCGA
>JAXHUC010000216.1:0-6338 GCA_034189805.1 Cyanobacteriota bacterium | reverse complement strand
GAGGGAATATTTCCCTGGAAACGGAAACCCTGGTGGCGCTCGAAAATAGCGACATTACCGCCAACGCTCAGACGGGATTTGGAGGACAGGTGAGTATTGCCGCAGAGGGAATTTTTGGCACTCAATTTCGAGATTTCCCAACTCCCGAGAGCGATATTACTGCCACCTCTGAGTTGGGGGCGGAATTTAGCGGCGTGGTAACGCTACAAACCCCCGATGTGGATGCGGGTGCGGGATTGGTTCAGCTGCCCGAAAGCCCCATCGACCCAAGCGAACAAGTGGTCTCTGGGTGTGCGGCCTATGCCGAGAGTCAATTAGTCGTTACCGGACGGGGAGGACTGCCCGAAGATCCTACAGATCCGATCGCCTCTCAAACGGTCTGGCAGGATTGGCAAGATTTCTCATCGGCAGCAGCAACCCCTCGCGAGCTGTCCGTTTCCGTGGATCGGTCGTCTCCCATCGTGGAGGCGACGGGGTGGAAAACGAACGATGCCGGAGAAGTGGAACTGATTGCGAGCGTTGCTTCCCATCGCCCTATTTCCGGAACGCGATCGAATTGTCAGTCACCTCAAAGCTATGAGAACGAGGAGATAGGGAGATAGGGAGATAGGGAGCATTTTGCGAAAAGTGAATGGTGTCGGTTTGAGTTCCCTTACTTCCCCAGACGCATTTTTAATTGTTCGTTACTCGACCCCATTCATCATTCATCGTTCATCGTTCATCATTCCGGAGTGCCCCGTTTTCCATTCCTTGTTCCCCACCCTGACTAGAAACTGTCCGATCCCACACTGACGTTCGTAAAACCTGAAGTTGAAACCAATACATGCCCGACGATCGCTAAGTGCAATCGGGTACAAGAGCCTCTACGTCCATCGAACTCCGTGTAATTCTCTAAATTTATGTAAATCTTGCATGAAGTTCCGTATTAATACGGAACTTCATCAAAAGTGCGATCGTCAAACCGGAGATTTTCAGCAATCGCTATACTTTATGGGACATTTACTCTTTCGTCCAAATTTTTAACCCCCTTTTAAAATCGAATAATTTGACCAAAAAAAGATTTCATAACGTTAAGCGATTGAGAGAACAGCTACTCTCATTGCGTATTATTACTTAAGTCAGGATCGACGTTATCTCAATATTCAATGCAAAAAATAAATTACTTCTATGCTTTTAAAACAACTGATTTCCAGAGCTGGGAAACAGCTCGTTCAAGAATCCGTCGAAGCGCTATATCTTAAAACCGGTTTTGATGCCACTCGGCCGATCGCCATTCGCGGTCAAGTTAACGAGCGCTGTAATTATAAATGCCGCTACTGTCGCTTCTGGCGCAAAGACGACTACGTTCGAGAGATGAGTATCGAGCAGTGGCAAAATGCCCTCTCGAGTCTCAAATCGTTTATCGGTTCTTACGTCATTCAATTTTCGGGTGGAGAACCATTTATCAAAACTGGATTTCTCGATCTCCTTGAATTTTGCCACCGGGAAAAAATTGGCTGGGGAGTTATCACCAATGGTTCGGCATTCAATCGCCACACTGTCGAAAGAACGATCGCCGCACGACCGACCAATATCGATATTTCCGTCGATGCAGCCACACCGGACATTCACGATTTTGTCCGAGGGGTTCCCGGTTCGCTCGAACGCATTACACGGGGAATCGAGTTATTAAGAACGCAACGGCAGCAAGAGGGTCTCGATTTTCCCATTCGGATTAAACCCACCGTGCACCAGCTTAACTTTCGCTACCTGCCCCAACTGGTGGAATGGGCGCAACAGATGGGAGCAACGACGATCGACTTTTCTCCCGTACGACCCGGATATAAAATCCCCGAAGTTGAAACCGAGTTGTGGTTGCACGATCGCCGGGATATCGAAACCTTAGAGCGAACGATCGAGACGTTAGTGGAAATGAAACGACAAGGCGCGCCGATCGAAACCAGCGAAGCCAAACTGCGGGGATTTTCCGATCATTTTGCTCGCAAGACAGTGTATCACGGCGTATCTCCGTGTCGGGTCAGTCTGCGCGAATACTTCATCGATCCGACAGGCAATGTCATCATGTGTTGGTTTTATCCCCCCATCGGTAATGTCAAAACTCAGGAAGCAAGGGATATTTGGTACGACCCAAAAACTCGGCAACAGCGATCGCAAATGGTGGGTTGCTCGAAATTCGGTAGCGTTTCCTGCGCCAATTCTTGTCTGACTCATCGATCGTTCCCTCAAGAAGTCAAACGCGGTTTGCTGATGCTCAAACGCTCGCGGGTTCGGCAGCACAGCTAGAAGCACCGTTTGGAAGCACAACCAAAGAAAAGCAATGCCAAAGAAAAGCAATGGTCGTCGAAGCGTTAAAACATCGGATGCAGCGCCGTTGGCGCGCGCGGAGGATGCAAGAGTTTACTCAACGCATACAACTCCAACCTCGAATGCGAATTATCGATCTCGGCGGACTTCCCGAATTATGGGAAACGATCGATTTCGACCTGGATATTACCTTAGTGAATACGGGTTCGCAATTCTCAAAACTCTCTAGATCTTACCGACGAACCTATCGAACTTTGGAAGCCGATGCTTGCGATCTGGGTCAACTCGCGGATGGGGCATTCGATCTGGTATTCAGCAATAGCGTTATCGAACATGTGGGTTCGCCAGACCGCCAAGCCAATTTTGCTCGAAACGTTCGGCGACTCGCATCGCAATACTGGGTGCAAACCCCATCCATTTGGTTTCCCATCGAAGCCCACTGCAATCTTCCGTTGTGGTGGTTTTATCCACCTTGGCTTCAACAACAGTGGCTCGATCGATGGCAGCGTCAGGGAAAGAAGTTTAAATGGCAGCAAATGAGTCATACCCGCGTCCTGACACTCGATCGGCTCAAGTCCTTGTTTCCAGGTTCTTCAGTCTATGTCGAATCGGTCGCTGGATTTCCCAAATCTTACTCAATGTACGTTGGTGACAAGTAAGCTCGTACGCTCCTTGTCAGTCTCGAATTTAAGCAAAGATCCGGATAACGGAGACGATCGCCTGTATCTTAAACTGAGAAATTAGGTGTCATCTCAAGTTTCAGGTCAATATCGGAATTCAGCTTTAAATTGAAAAGAAAAGTCGGGGGAGCAAACGATCGCCACCGCCCTATTGATAATGGACGGGACGACGGACGGTGTTAGGATGCAGTGTTGGTCCCAGACTCCGGAGGACAAGTCCGATTCCCGGTGTCCTAGGCAACACTACGGACTCAAGTTTATCGATTGTCGCACATTCAATCGAAATTTAAGGGAGTGTTTTTTATGTTGAGAAGGCGCAGGAGGAGAAAAACTAACCTTCTGACCTAACTCGATCGTGCTTTTGGGATCGGATTATCTCAATTTAAGATCGTTCTCTATTTTTTGGGTTTTGAGATTTATTCTAGAAAAAGTAGCAAAGAGCTGAATACTTAGGATTTTTCCTCAAACAAATACTTGGAGTCTTTCTCGACGTTCCAGGTAAAAACGAAGTGAAAAAATACTAGATTTTTTTAGAGATGAATCTCAAATCACTAGACTCACCCAAACTTAAGTTATCAACTCCGTTCGAGATTGCTGCTATCTTCTTCAGCTCGATCTCGATGATTTTTCCCCAACATCTCAACGCTCAAATCCTTCCTGACGAGACCTTACCGAACAATTCGATCGTCGAAATTGAAGGGACGCTACAACGCATTACTGGGGGAACCGAAACAGGCAGTAACCTCTTCCACAGCTTCGAGCAATTCAACCTCGATACCGGAGGAGTCGCTTATTTTGACAATGCTCTAACGATTGATAACATCATCACCCGCGTCACTGGAGGGCAACTCTCCAATATCGACGGCTTGATTCAAGCCAACGGCAGCGCCAACTTATTCCTCCTCAACCCCAGCGGCATCGTCTTCGGCCCCAACGCCGCCCTGAATATTGGCGGGTCGTTTGTCACTAGTACCGCCGACAGCTTGCTGTTTGAAGATGGTAGCTTCTTTAGCGCCACCGAACCCCAAAACTCCATCCTGACGGTAAGCGTTCCGGTGGGTTTGCAACTGGGAACAAATCCCGGAGGAATTACTAATCGATCGAATGTGGCACTTCCCGATGGTACGACTGTTGGCTTGGCAGTGCAACCGACTCAAACGATCCGAGTCGTTGGTGGAGAGATTGCCGTGGAAGGGGGGTACATTACCGCTGTAGATGGGGCGATCGATCTCATCTCTGGAAACGATCGAACGGTAATATTCGATGACCCCTTTGCCAACACCAATCCCCTGACGGGAACGATTCAACTGAGCGAAAATGCCAGCGTCAGTACCAGTGGATTGGGAGGGGGACGGATTCAAATGCGGGGGGGAGAGATATTCCTCGATGGCAATTCGAGAGTGACGGGGGATACCTTTGGCAGTTTCAACGGGGGTGGGATTGAAGTTGAAGCGAACACCCTGCGCTTACAAGACGGTTCGGTGATGTCTGCGTCCACCTATAGCGAAGGGAACAGTGGCGGTTTGAGCGTACGCACGGACTTACTCGAAATTTTTGGTACTCGTCCTGACGACTTACTCACCCAACTCGTCGCCGAAACCATCAACCCCCTGGAATTGCGAGATGGATTGTTCAGTATCAGTGCCGGGGCAGGTAAATCCGGAGATCTTTCGATCGAAACTCGAGAGTTAAATGCCATCAACCAGGTGGGGATTATGACGACAACGTTCGTGGCTGGCGATGGGGGAAATTTGAACTTGCAAGTCGCTGAAGAGGCGCGGTTCGATCGCTCTGTTATTTTAGCTGGAACCGCCGGAGCGGGAAATTCGGGAGATGTCACCCTTTCGGCTGGCGATTTGCGCTCCTTCGACAATACCTTTATCGGTGCGGTGACGGGGGTTCCCAGCACCGGAAATGGCGGTGATGTCACTATTTCTGCCGAGACGATCGAACTTCGAGGCGTGCCGGGAGGACAGCTATCCCCCGGTGGGTTCTTCAGTACCAGTCTCGGGGCCGGGGCATCGGGAGATTTGACGGTGAATGCCCGCGAAATTATCGTTGCCGACGGGATGCAAATTTCCGCCTCGGCAGCAGGGGAGGGACGCGGGGGCGATCTGACCATTACTGCCGAATCGATCGATCTGGACGGTGCGTCTGAAGACGGACGGTTCATCTCGGGACTCTACACCTCTTCGTCGCTGTTGACCCTCGCCGGACAAAAGGGAACTGCCCCGGCTGGAGATTTAACGGTGAATGTCGATCGCCTTAGCGTTCGCGACGGGGCGCAGATTTCGGCAGCAACTGGCGGTGACGGGGATGCTGGCAGTTTGCAAGTCAATGCAACCGAGAGCGTGGAAGTCATTGGGTTTGCCACCGGAATTGATGCATCGGTAGAGTCGGTGTCCTTCGGGATTATCGGCGACGGTATCGTTCCCAGCGCGATCGAATCGAATACCCGAGCCGCAGGCAATGCCGGAGATTTGACTATTCAAACCGAGCGATTGAGCGTGAGTAACCAGGCCGAAATTGGCGTTCGGGGTCTCGGTAGCGGCGCGGCTGGCAACCTCAACATCATCGCCAACGAGATTCAACTCGACGAACGAGGGGCGCTTTCGGCGGTTACGGCCTCCGGCGCGGGGGGCGATATTCGCCTCGATGCGGCCGAGATTCAATTGCGCAATAACAGCCGGATCTCCACCGATGCGGGGAATACCGATGGTGGTAATATCTCGATCGAGACCGATACCTTAGTGGCTTTAGAAAATAGCGATATCACCGCCAACGCCCAACAAGGATTTGGGGGACAGGTCAATATCGTTGCCGATGGGGTGTTCGGCACTCAGTTCCGAGACCAACAAACCCCCGAGAGCGATATTACTGCCACTTCGGAGTTGGGAGCGGCTTTTAGCGGCGTGGTGACAGTACAAACCCCCGATGTCGATCCCGGTGCGGGGTTGATTCAACTCCCCGACAGTCCCATCGACCCGACCGAACAAGTGGTTTCTGGATGTGGGGCCTATGCAGACAGTCAGTTTGTGGTTACCGGACGGGGAGGACTTCCCGAAGATCCAACCGCAACCCTTTCGAGTCAGACGGTGTGGCGAGATTGGCGAGAGTTCTCGGGGGAAACCCAAACCCGCCACCAAATTGAGTTTCCCGTTTCCCAATCCTCTCCCTTAGTCGAAGCGACGGGGTGGACGACCAACGAGAACGGACAGGTGGAATTAATTGCTAGCGTTCCCCAAACTGATGGTGGTGATTGGTCGGCGCGATCGCACTGTGGAGAGCGATCGTCACTCTAAGATTTAGGGGTGAGCGTAACTCGATCGCCCAAACACTTTAATATGGCGTGTC
>JAXHUC010000215.1:0-6447 GCA_034189805.1 Cyanobacteriota bacterium | reverse complement strand
TCAGTAAACGGAATGAGGGACTCGATCGATTGGACGAGAAACAATCGCATTATGGTGAATTGGGTAATCTTTCAATGCCAAGTTCAGAATCTCCCCACAAGAAAATTCCGAAATCGAAAAAGAAGAAGTTTTCTAGCTTTAGAAAAGATGAAGCATTTCGATATTTAGGCTTAACAGATTTGCAGCCCTGGACAATCGAAGTCGAGGCAATTCCACCAAGCGATTTTTTTAAGGAACGTTTAGCACGCCTGAACCGACATTTCGATCTAGAAAGTTATGAGGAGTCGAAAAAGCTCCTTATCGATGCGATTTGCGATGAAGCAATCCACCCATGCGATCGCCTGAAAATCTGGAAGGGAGCACAACTTGAAAGCGATCGAACCGCCGGGTATGTCGATTATCTAGTTGCCGAGCGCAAGCGTTTTCTCGACTTACCCATTTTGTGTATTATCGAAGCTAAAAAAGATGATTTCGAGCAAGGCTTGGCGCAATGTTTGGTAGAAATGCAAGCGTGTCAGTGGCAAAATCAAAAAGCCGATCGCCAACTTGATGTATTGGGAATTGTTACGAATGGCGAAGGGTGGCGATTTTATAAAATTATAATTGATGGTACGGGTTACGAAACACCTCTCTATTCGATGGGAGATTTAGAACTGCTTTTAGGTCGATTGCGTTATATCTTCGAGCTTTGCGAGCAAAATCTTACTCAACCTTAAAGATTCGAGTTCGATCTCAAATAAATTTAACCTGAATACTTACGCTCGATCTCCTTTTAGAGTTTAATTAAAACCAAACAAATACTAAGTAAATATTGACTATTTTAAAATAAAGCTAAACGCTTACTTAAAAATAATGAATACAAATGAAAATTTAGATATCGCAGGTAGAGGTTATCGAATTGAACGAGAGCTAGGACACAATTCTGCTGGGGGTCGAGTGACCTATCTGGCAACGCAAGTAGAGGCTCAAAAAACCGTTGTTATCAAACAATTTCAATTCGCGCAAACGGATTCCACTTGGGAAGGATATAAAGCCTATCAATCTGAAATTCAGGTATTGCAGCAACTCAACCATCCCCGAATTCCCGACTATTTAAATTCTTTTGAAACGCCAACGGGATTTTGTTTAGTTCAAGAATACAAGAACGCTACTTCTCTGAGCGTCCCCCGTCACTTCTCTGTTGCCGAAATCGAGCAAATTGCGATCGCTATCTTAGATGTTTTAGTTTACCTACAACAGCAGAATCCACCGATCGTCCATCGAGATATTAAACCCGATAATATTTTAGTCGATCGTGCCGATACACTCAACGTTTACTTAGTAGATTTTGGATTTGCACGGATGGGAGGAGGAGATGTTGCCGTCAGTAGCGTGGTAAAAGGAACCCTGGGGTTTATGCCACCCGAACAAATACTAAATCGCCAGCTAACAGAAGCTTCGGATTTGTATAGTTTGGGAATGACATTAATTTGCTTGCTAACCCAGACAAAATCGGCGGAGGTGGGAAATTTAATTGATGAAGCTTTTTGCGTCAATGTCAAGCAACTGCTTCCACACCTCAATCCTGGGTTGGTTCGTTGGCTGGAAAAGATGATTTCTCCCAACATCAAAAATCGCTATCCCAATGCTAAAGTTGCACGTTATGAACTCAGTCAAATCGAGCAATATCATCCTCAGCCCGTTGAGTCAGTTCCTGCTAACGTTTCTAACCAGGAGATATCAGAACATACAGGTTTAGTTTATTTATCCGGGATAATTATTGCCGTTACAATCAGTTATATTTCTTTGTATTCTGTTCATTCTTTATCTGGTTCACAGCCTCACAACAAGAAAGAAAATATTCCAGTCGATATTATTACTCCACCTCCAAGTGCATTCACTTCACCTTCAACTGAGTTAGACAATATAAAACAAAAGTATTTTAATGATTGTAAAAATAACTCTTTAAAACAAGGCGATATAAAAAAACCAGTCGAAGTACTTGTAATGTGCGATCTTGCCGTTCAAAATAACCCGAACTCTTCCGAGGTCTGGTATTTTCGAGGGGTCGCACTTATGTATCAGGAGCATTATGAAGAAGCGATCGCCGATTTCGATCGAGCTTTAGAATTACCTCACAATAACTTATCAATCTGGATGAGCCGAGGTTATGCATTTCTCCAATTAGAACAATACGAAGAAGCATTATTCTCTTACGACCGAGAAATAGAAAAAAATTCCGAGCGATCGGAGATCGGTTTAGCATGGCTGTGTCGAGGGTTTGCCCTCAAACAGTTAGGTCAATATGACAAAGCACGTTCATCCTACGAACGCGCTATTCAATTAAGTCCCGATTTAGTTAATCGCATCCAAGGATCGTGTTCTCCAGAATACGCAAACGACCTATAAAGTTGAGTTAAAAATATCCGAACACTATAATTCCCGCTTCGTCCTATGACTCAGACGATCGCACCGATTGCTACACCTCAAACAAACTATCCCTTAGTTCTCCACGATATTAGCTGGGATACCTACGAGCAATTACTCGAAATTTTTGCCGATAAACCAGCACTTCATCTGACCTATTACCACGGCACGTTAGAATTAGCACTCTCTCAACCAGAACAGGAGCGCTATGGTTGGATATTAGCACGGCTAACAATTATTCTTTCCGAAGAACTAGGACTGGAAATTCGAGGACTGAAATCGACAACGTGGCGATCGAAACCGAAAGCTGTCGGCAAAGAAGCAGATGAATGTTTTTACATTCAAAATGAGGCAAAAGTACGAGGTAAATTAAGCATCGAGCTGAGTATCGATCCGCCACCCGATTTAGCGATCGAAATCGATACAACTCACTCCTCGATCGATAAAATGGCAATCTATGCCGGACTCCAAGTTCCCGAAATTTGGCGCTGGAAAAACGGCAAACTAACAATCTATCTTTTATCGGAAGAACAATATCGAGAATCTGAAACGAGTTTGGCATTTGGTGAGTTTCCCGTCTCGGAACTCGCACGATTTATGCAACTCGATACCGATAAAGGAGAGAATGCCAGAATGCGGGAATTTCGCCAGTGGGTGCGCTCTCAAATCTCCACGACTCAAGATAAATCTAGATGAGCGGGGTTGTCATCGGATAGAGCCATTGGAGAAAAAGCAGTTGGGTTGCCAAATTTTTTGAGAGAAGCCAAACTGTTTGTGGGAACAACCATCGACAGCACTTTCTCAGTTTTCTGAATCGTTCGATCGAAATTTGCGGATCGGCATACTCCGCGATCGAACATTTGTCTAAACCCAAATCATCGATCTTATGGCAACCCAAAAGTTACTCAACTCCAGCCGCAACGCTGTGGTGACCTTGCTAGCAACTCTCATGGGAGTGAATACACTGATTGGATGCTCCCCGAACGTGACGATTAACGTGGATTCGGACGCACCGACCGCCGAAGAAACGCCAACCGATGCGGGCGATTCCCCGGCATCCACTCCCCGAGTTGAGAACGTCTCAGCGAATAGCTCCGAAGCAGTCGCAGCCGAGGATACCCTCCCCACTCAGGCGATAAGGCTAGAAGAATTGCTGGCGGATTTACCGCCGCAGGGGGTATCGTATGCCCAGGTACGGGAGAAACTCATAGCAGATGGCTGGATTCCCCATACCTTTGCCACCAACGGTCCCCTGGGGGATTTTAACGATCCGCTGGTGCAGCAAATGCTACAGCAAGGTTTCGAGGAAGTGAAAACCTGCTCGGGGACGGGGCAAGGATTCTGTCTGCTCGAGTTCGTCCATAGTGCTCGGACTGTCGATGGCGGACCGGTTTTAGCGGTAACAACGGCCGCATCTGCCCCCAGCGACAGTCCGGATTCAGGTCCGACATTTTGGGATTTTCGCCTTGATCGCGTTTCCGATCGCACCTATGCCAACCGAACCTTCGATCGAGCGTTATTCAACCAGATACAGGAAGAAGACTCCTTTTGCCTGGGGGTAGGTCGGTGCGAATACGTTCAATACCAACTCCAAGATGCATTACTCATCGGCGGTTCCCATGATTTTGGTACGGTCCGAATCACGTTGATTCCCGAGCTGCCGATGTCTGAGGAAGAAGCGATCGCAATCGCCAAAATCTTCGACACGACAGAATCGGTAGACTTTACCGAGGCGATGGTGGATGAGGAAGCCAATACCGTATCCTATTGGATGCAAAATCGCTCCCCAGACTTAGATCGAGGGGTGGCCGCAACGTTAACCTACAACTTGATGGGCGAGGTATCGGAAATCTCCTACACCATTTTCGTCCACTAAACCCAGCTCAACCTCTGCCGGAGAAACGATTGCCCGTACTGACCGATTTGTGGTGTACTAGTCCCTGTCACCCCGATCGCACTTCACGATCGCACTCGGAACTCATACTTTGAATGGCAGATTGAATGGCAGAGCAATTTACCCAAGGCGGACAGGAAGGCTGGTTTCACGATCGCGGACATTGGGGAGGGTTTTTTCATACCTATCCCCATTTTCAAGTGGGCGGTTCCGACGACATACCGCGCAAAGTCCATATTTTCCTGCCTCGGGACTATGAAGTCAGCCAAGAACGCTATCCCACCATCTATATAAACGACGGTCAGACGGCATTTTTTCCCGGTGGGGAGTATCGCAAAACCTGGAATATTGCCGATGTTATCACCCGATTGTATTTGCGCGATCGAATTCGCAAAGTCATTGCCGTTGCCGTATATCCAGTCGATCGCGATCGCGAATACACCCACGCCCCGGTTTACGGCTGCAATTGGGGCGGCCTGGAGACCTACAGTACCTATCTCGCCGAGTCGGTCAAAGGCTTTATCGATACCCACTATCGCACTCTCCCGGAGGCGGAACAAACTCTGGTAATGGGGGCGGGACACGGCGGACTGGCGGCATTCTACAGCGCCACCCAACACCCCCAAAAGTTCCGCTGCGTGGCGGCGCTATCTCCTTCTTTCTGGGTGGGGTTAGATTCAGCCACGGACTTTTCCCTATTGGGGTTACTCGGTCCTTCGATGGGGATGCTGGAGTCCTCGGCCCTGATTTTTTCTGCCTCGAAAACCCTAGAAAATCCCGACCTGCGCCCGAAAATTTACCTCGATTGGGGTTTAGTGCGCGAGGGGGGCTTTCACAACGAGTTTATGGAAGAACGGGCTACGGCGCGGGGGCGAGAAATGCGGGATTTACTGGTGCGCAATTTCGGCTATCGAGAACGCGAGAATCTATTTGTCACCGAAGATGCGATCGGTCAGCATTGCGAAGAATCTTGGGGGGGTCGTCTGGAAAATATTCTGCCCCTCTTTTTTGGGATTTGAGTGAGGTCAAAAAAATGTAGGGGCGGGTTTAATTGAGTTGGGCATCCAATCTTCAAAATGTTGACCAGACAAACCCGCCCTCAAGATGTACCTCGTCTAGCGCGAGAACCACTCTACAATAATATTAGCCGCACGATCGGGGGCGAATTCGCAATGACCCAAACTGTTGCACCGAAAACCTTTGCCACTTTTGAGGAGTACCTCGCCTATGACGACGGCACGGATAACCGCTATGAATTGGTTAATGGGGAGTTAGTACCGTTGCCTCCCGAATCGCGAGAGAACATCGAAATTGCCAAAGAACTCTTCTGGGTTTTAGCAATTGCCCAAATCATCAATCGCTCCCTCATCTACCTGCATGTCGGGGAAGTGCAAGTTCCCGTTCTCGAACCGGGGGATACCGCCAACCGCTACCCGGATTTGATGGTGTTGGACGAAGTGCATCTAGATTTAATCCAAAAGCGCTTCACCATCACCCTGGAGATGCCCCCACCGCGCATGGTGGCGGAAGTGGTCAGTCCCGGAAAAGAAAGCCGCAAACGGGATTACGAACGCAAGCGCGCTCAATACGCCGCTATTGGTATTCCCGAATATTGGATTCTCGATCCCCAGCAAGCGCAAGTGACGGTGCTGTATTTGGAGGAAGGAGAGTACGCAGAAATTGGTGTGTTTCGAGATGAAGAAGCGATCGTTTCTCCCACGTTTCCCGAACTGAGCTTGAGTGCGAAAGCGTTGCTATTCCCCGAGAATGTAGAATGATATCTCTCAATCTAAAACAGCCTACTCCAAATTCAGGGGAATCGTCGCTTTTCCTTGACCCACGGGAGAAACAATCAGATTGAGACGATCGGATTTCAAGCAATATTCGGGAACCAAAAAGGCATCGACGACGAGTCCTTTACCGCCCGGTTGAATTTCCGAAGAGATTTTAATATTCTGATTGGAACGATAGACTCGCGCCACATCTGCCGCACTATCAATCACCTGTCCGTCTCCGCATTCGAGGTTATAAAGTACGGAGTCCCACATCACTTCATCGCTATTATTTTTTAGGTCTAATTCGACAAATAGATAGGATGAGGGTTCCTCTGCATTATCGGCACTCAATCGCTTGTTACTAGTTCGATC
>JAXHUC010000214.1:0-6516 GCA_034189805.1 Cyanobacteriota bacterium | reverse complement strand
GAGGCGGTGAGGATGCGGTTGCCCTCGGGGCTGAATCGGGCGCTGTAGACCCGAGCCTGATGCTCGAAGGTCTTCAGTTGGTTTCCCTGCAAATCCCACAATCGGGCGGTGTTGTCTCCCGAGGCGGTGAGGATGCGGTTGCCATCGGGACTGAATTGGGCACTAGTGACCCAAGCCTGATGGTTAAAAACATTTTTGAGCCGGATCTTTTGGAGGATATCGTTCAAAGAAGAAATGGGACTGTAGGCAGGGTAGAATCCGTTTTTGAGGGTACTTTGCAACTCTTTTCCCGCCCGCATCGCCAAGAGCAGTGATTCAATTTGCTCGAACTCGAACCGCTGCCGCGCGTAGGTTCCTGCCCGTTCCAGTCGAGTTCCGGTTTGCGCTCTCGCCAGTTCGGCTTCGGCTTCGGCTAAAGTGACTTCGGCTGCGCGCACTTTCTTTTGAGCTTCGCGAGCGCTAGCTGCTGCGATTCGCTGTTCTTGTTGTGCCTCTTCTGTTTGCTGTTGGGCGTTCTCAAGGTTCCGTGCGGCTTCTTCCTCAACTCGTTCTCGTTCTTGTTGCGCCACTGCGAGTACGGTTTGCGCCTCTTCGACTCGTTCCACCGCTTGGCTGACTCGCGTTTCGGCATCGGCAACGGCGACATCTGCCTCCTCTATTTTTCGCGACGCTTCTCGATCCGCCGTCTCGGCACGTTCTCCAGCTTCCTGGGCTTCTTGCTCTGCTTCTTCTTTCTCGTTCCGTGCTATTTTCAAGCCTTCCTGCGTATTCTCCAAATCCCGCAGAGTCACTCGTACCTCTTCTTGCGCGCTCTGCAAATCGTCTTGAGCAACTCGCACATCTTCTCGTGCTTGACTGACTTCCTCCCCTGCCTCAACAGCTTCCGCTTCTGCCTTTTCCCGTTCCTGGTTGGCATCCGCCACTTTATCCGTCGAATAAATCCCAATGCCAACTGCGGCAACAGCCGTTGCGACCAAAATCACCGAACCTGCCACAACTTGCTGTTGCGCTTTCGTTCGGGCAAGCGCCAAAACCCGCTCTGCTTCCTCCCGTTCGCGTTCTACGGCGACTAGTTCTCGTTCCGCTTTTTCTCGTTCTTGTTGCACCGCATCCAGTTCTGCCTCCGCTTCCCCCAGTTTCGCCTCCGCCTTCTCCCGTTGCGCCCGTTCCTCCTGCACCCGTTCCAAGACTCTCGGTTCGTGCTGCTTGCGAATCGAGGAGGCAATGTAATCGTGAACCAGTTGATAGCGCAGTGCGTCCTTACCGGGAACTTCCTGTACCAATCCCGAACCGGTGCAGACGGTGAGTATCCAGTTGAGAGGGGAGATGGGGGAAGGAGATGACGCGGGGACGCGGGGACGCGGGGACGCGGTGAGAAGAGAGATAGAGGAAGTCGGGAGAGGGAATTTTTCTGTGTTGATGCCGAGTTTCTGGAGGTCTGCGGCTAATTCCGATCGCGTTTTGGTGGGTCGGAATTTTTTCTCGTCGGTGAGTAAAAACAGCACCAACTCTGCCACCTGCCGATATTCCCGGCCGCAATCTTCCACCACTCTTTCCAAATAGCGCCGTACCAGGGCTTTTTTCGGCCCGCGCTGCCGATATGCTGCCAGGGTGGTAATATTTTCTTCCTGTAACTGCGCCCCCACCACTTGCAGTTCGATGGGTCGGACTTTGCCGTACCCGGCATCTAAATCTGCCACCAGAGCGTCGATTAAATCCGGTCGGACGGGGAAATTGGCTCGTTGGGTCTGTTGCCGGACGACCACCTTCGCCTCCTCGGAACTAAAATTGCCGATTTTGTAGAGGACGTGGCGGCTGAGGATGTCGTCGTCGATGCGATCGAATCCCGGTCGATTCAGCAGGTGGTGGAGGTAGTCCCGGCGCAGGGAAAAGACGAGTTTGAGCGAGAGTACCTGTAATGCTTCCCCCAAAAACTCGAATAGAGGATTGCGCGTGTCCCGCCGGGAATGCTGGAAAAAGAACTCCTCGAACTGGTCGAAAATCAGCACCGTCAGCCGATTTCGTTGCTCGTTTTCCCGCAACTGCGCTAAGATTGCCGCTTCCGACTCCAGGGGAACCGTCGGCGCGATCTTCCGTTCCCCCAGCGCCTCCCCCAACACTCGCCCCAACTCCCCCAGCCAATCTCCATACGATCGCACCACCACGGGTAGGGCATCCCGAAAGCCGATGGGTTTGCGCTTCAGTGCCGGCACCAATCCCCCCAGCACCAGGGAACTCTTGCCCACCCCAGAGTAGCCGTAGAGTACCGTCACCTGGCTGTGCTTGTCCGCCATCCGCGCCATCAGCCGTTCTACGTCCGGCTGCCGTCCCGAGGCGATAATTTCTGGGGCGATGGTTTTCGGCGGAACGCGCTCTGAGGCTTCCCCCAACTGGGCTTCCCGCCGCGCCTGGAGTCGTCCTGCCCCCAAAAACGCCCGCAATCCGAACTGCTGCTCGATCGAACGCCGCTGTTGCTTGTACTCAAAGGCTTGCGGGTAATTCCCCAGCTCGTAGTACCCCGATCGCAGGGCCTCCAAAATCCCGACGTACAATTGGGGTTCCCACTCCGGCTGCATTTGCGCCAGGGCAGTTTCCAGGTGACTCAAACTCCCTTGCGGTTCCCCTAACTGACGCTGGGCCGCCGCCAACAGAAACAAAGACTCGCTGCTACGGTACGCTTGCAACTCGGCCGAGAAATCGCCTCCGTCCCCATCTGGCAAAGCTTCAAGCGCTTCTCGAGCCAACTGCCGCGCCGACTGCCAATCCCCTTTCGTCAGCGCCACCCGCGCCAGAAACCCGAGCGATCGCACCCGCCTGAAAGGGTTATCGTTAGTTTGATGCTGGGCTTGATGTAATGCCAGCGCCCGCTTTCCCAATACTTCCAACGCCTCCCAGCGTTCCAGCCGTTGCAGCGCGTCCCCCAGGGCATTGATAAACTTCGCCACCAAATCCAGTCGCCCAGCCGCCTCAAACCCCGCCACGCATTCCTCGAAACACTGCCGCGCCCGATCGCATCCCGTCTGATACTCCCGGCGATCGCGCACTGCCCGATTCCGCCACCAAACCCCCAAACAGTACCGCAAACAGGCTTCCCGTTCCCGGTTCTCCAGTTCCTGCCACAGTGCCAAACTGCACTGGAAATGCTGCCGTCCCTCCTCGGCTAACGGGTCTGCCCCCCGTCCCAAAAGAAATTCTAAATCCGCCTCCAGGGTTGCGTCTCGCTCGATGTCGCTGCTATTTCCCCCGGCAGTCAAATCCCGCTGCGCAAACTCAAACTCTCCTCCCGAAAGCATCTGCGCCGCCGCATTTTCTCCCAAAAAATCAACAAACCGTTCCGCCCCAATTTCCAACATTCGATCGAATTGAAAATCCGCCGTTTGTCGCACCCATTCGATTAATTCATCCGGGGCAATTTCAAACCGTTTGGTAGTACCAAAACTCTCGAAATTCGGTGCGTGTTGCATCAGGCGATCGAGAGTGCGATCGTCGATCCAAATGACCATTGGAAACGGACAGCGCTGGCGCACTTCCTCCCGGTTGCGATCGGTCACCGCCCAAAAGCGATCGAGTTCTTCAAGGCGCTCCAAACCCAAAAATACCAGCACTTCGGGGATATCGTCTCCCAGTTCTTCTTCGATCGCCTCCATCAAACTCTGGCTGGCGACTGGCAAGTCGATCGTCCGAATTTCTCCAGGATAAATCTCTCGTAATCGTGCCATAAGTCGATCGCGCAATTTAAGATAATTACAGCGCGCAAATATCAGCTTAAATTGACCTCGAGACATCTCAATCGCCCAAGCCATTTGTTGTAGCGATCGTTCGTTTTCTACTGTTAAATTCACTTGGGAATTGAATTGAAAGTTTAAGTGAATTTCATCTGGCGAGTCGGAGGAACTCATGGCATTCTTCGGTGCGATCGGCTTAAACTTATCCGATTATCTCGATATTGTACCAAATCTTAAAAAGATAGGATGTGTTCGAGAGTAACAATTTTGGGAAATAGCGAATATTTAAAAATCTATCGTTACGTATTAAAAATTGGTAAAATAAACCACAAAGACACGAAGGACACAAAGTTAGTAATTCAGAGTTACAGCGTTTCTCAAATAGGTAAGGTCAAATGTAGGGGCAGGTGTAGGGGCTGATGTAGGGGCGGGCGTAGGGGCGGGTTTAGCTAAAAATCTTGCGATTGCTGAAACTTAGAAATCAAAACCCGCCCTCGCTCTGGACTAAAAATCTTGCGATTGCTGAGATTTAGAAATCAAAACCCGCCCTCGCTCTGGACTAAAAATCTTGCGATTGCTGAGATTTAGAAATCAAAACCCGCCCTCGCTCTGGACTAAAAATCTTGCGATTGCTGAGATTTAGAAATCAAAACCCGCCCTCGATACGAAATCGGTAAAAAGTGATGTATTTCGACACATTTAGTAATCTTGCAGGTAAGCATTCAGATGTCATGTATGGGAAGAAACGATGTAAGGGCGGGTTTAGCGATATCTTGACACACTTACCCAAAATTGCAAGTCAAAACCCGCCCCTACCCATTGTTACCCCAGCCGGATCTCAAATCGACTTTTTTCAACCCACAGCAAATCCATCATATTGCCGCAGAAACGGCGAGTGGTAGGCTAAAACAATATCCTGCTTCGGTACGCCTAAATCCATCAATTCCAGGGCCACTCCAACCTCAGTTCCGTCGTACTGAATCCAAAATTTTTCCCCAATAATATCGATATGAATCACTGCCCCGAAAATGCGCTGACTTCCATCCCATCCCGCGTGAAAAATTTGATATCGATCGTCTTGCGTATCGAAGCAGCGACAAACTTCAAACTCACCTGGAACGGGCTTAATTTGCATGTAAGGTTCGAGGACTTGTCGCACGAGTTGGCGATAGCGAGTTAACTTATCCATAAAAACTTATCCATAAGTTCTAATCCCGTAACTCCGTCCCTTCCGCCAAAATTGGATTCACATCAAACCAGGATTCCGTACCATCGCGATATTCAAACACGAATCGGCTGCGAATCAACTTTTGATACCCTTCCTCATCCCGCACCTTTTTCCGCCTCTGCACTTCCCGCAACAATTCCCACTCTGCATCGGAAATCGGAATCACCATATCGTTATAGCGTCCGCGAATGGCAATTTCGAGAGTCTTGCGCGTCAGAGGAAGTGCCATCTCTTCCTGAATCCAACTATTGAGCAGCTTCAGTAAATCTCGAACGTGTCCGCCACTAATCCGACAGAGGCGATCGAGGGTTTCCCGGCAGTCGAACATTTGGGCGATCGCCGTTTCGCAAGCAGCCGCCTCGAACTCCGGCGCGAGTTCCGGAACCCCGCGCACCAGCACCATTCGCCGCAACAGTTCCAACCCGTCTGTCCGATCGCTGCCGTCCCGCTGCTGCACCGACACCATTGGCAATACCCTCGGATCTTCAAATCGCTGAGTCAACATGCCGTAGTTGTTGGAGAATTTCAATCCCAGCGGCATCGTGTAGAGAACGTGGCAGTGCAGTTTCGTCAGCCATTCTCCCCGATCGATAAACAGGTATTCCTGCTGGGGTCGTCCGGAAGGTTTGGGCAGATTATCGATGCGATCGAGATTATCGACGATCGCCACCAATCCCCGTTTTCCCTGTTTGCGCAACGCAGCGATCGCCGGTTCGAGCAATTCCGAGTTAATCGCGTCGAGTAACTTTGAGGTTTGCGGCCCTAAATACTGGTTCAGCTTCTCCCGCAACCCGGCATCGCTTTTCACCTGGGCGGTCAGTTCCCCAATCCCAAAAGACAGGGAGAATTTATCATCTTTGCTGGCATACCCCACATCTCCCACGCCGGGAATCTTGCCCTTGAGACCTAATATCTCCGCTTGCAATACCCGCGTCGCCCCTTCGATGAGCGCCTTGAAGCGCTGCGGTTCCGCCAGGTTGAGAACTTCTAACTCCCGAGCGATCCGGCGGGCGATCGCCAAAAACACATCGGCAATATCCACATCCGCCATTTCCAAGTCCTCATCGGACTCGAAATAAATCACCAAAAAACCATCCTTTTCCAACTCCGTTTTCAGCCGCAGCAATTCGGTGGATTTACCGCAACCGATATGTCCGGTAAACAGCGTACAAGTCGGTTCGTCCGGCGAAAAAAAGGTGATGCGCTGCTTGATTTTTTCGACGATCGCCCCGCCGCGTACCGAGGAAAAATCGATATAATACTGCCGATCTTCCTCCTTCTCCACATTGAGGGTGCGACCGGGATTCGTCGTCGTAAAAAATTGCCGTAAGTCCGGTTTCATGATGAATGATGAATGGGGAACGGGAGGAAGATGACGCGGGGACGGGAGATGGGGGAAACGGGAGCAACGGGGGAAGAAGATGACGCGGGGACGCGGGGAGAAGAGAGACGCGGTGACGCGGGGACGCGGGGACGCGGGGAGAAGAGAGACGAGGAGGACAAAGGAGAATGCGCGTATCTTGCATTTTTCTCCCTCACCTCCCTCACCTCCCTCACCTCCCC
>JAXHUC010000213.1:0-6574 GCA_034189805.1 Cyanobacteriota bacterium | reverse complement strand
AATGCGACCGAAGGGATTTAACGCCAGAAAGTCGGGTTGAAATTGCTCGCGACCGAGATCGACTTCGATCGCTGCAAACGGAAGCTGTTTTTCGAGCAGCGCCAACCAAACGGGACGGGCGTAAATGGAAGCACGAGCGTAGTATAGTTTCAACATCAAGTTTCGCGATCGATAAATTTCTCGTTCTGCAAAACAGCCGCCATTCTCTCGAAGCTACCATAGAGTTTAACGAAAATCGTTGAATCGGACTGCGAGGTGTTTGCCGATGACCCTTTCCTTAGAAAAATTCAGTCCATCTTCCCCCATTGTCCAGCAGCGCCGCGCCACTTGGTCGGACTATACCCGGATACGGGATAGTTCGGAGATCGATTGGCGTAAAATTGCATATTGCCAAGGATGGTTGTGGGTCGATATGGGTACAGAAGGACTCGGACACGCTTCGTTTAGCGATTTGATAACTGCAATTTTCTTTATCTGGGCATTTCTGAATCCCGATGTCGTGCTGCAATCTTACGGACGCTGCCTTATCGAACAAGACCAAACCCACGCCTGCGCTCCCGATTTGGTCTTGTATAAGGGAGAAAATATCCCTAAGTGGCAACCAGGAGAACCGCGTCGAATTATTTTGAGCCGCCATCGCCTGCCAGATCTCGTTGGAGAAATTGCCGATACCACTCTCAGTATCGATCTTGACGAGCAAAAGCAACTTTACGCCAGTCTGGGAATTGCCGAGTATTGGGTAATTGATGTCAAAGGAATGCGGTTGTTTGCGTTCGGTTTAACGGAAGCCGGAGTCTATGAAGCGATTGAAGTGTCGCAGGTTTTAACCGATCTACCGATCTCCCTTGTCGAACAAACCCTGGAACGCTTGGGCCAAGAAACCAACACCGCAGCCGCAAATTGGTTGATGCAGAAGTTGCAAGCCAAGTTACAAGCCAAAACGAAACCTGCCAATCTTCCTGAAAACTGAGCGATCACTATCGTTACGACAGCCCGAGTTCACACTAGATAATTTCTTACCGAGATCTTTCTCCCCAGCCTCCCCAGCCTCACCTGCCTCCCCTGCTCCCGAAGCCTACCTTAAAACCTCAACCACCAATTGCGCCAGCTTTCGTGCCGCCCCCGGTTTTCCTCGCACCGAACGGAGGCGATCGCTCATTGCTGCCAACCGTTGCGGATTTTCCAAGTAGTTCAACGCCAGACGAGCAACGGTTCCCGGTTTCAGGCGACCGATCAGTTCCGGGACGATCTGCTCTTGCGCCCAAATATTCGGCCACGCCAAGCGAGATGCCCCCGCTTTACGACTCAGCCACCGCCACGCGCACCAGTTGACGAATTTCGCCATCGCCGTCCCCACCAGGGGTAAATTCACCAGCAAACCCGGCAATCCATCCCAAGCCCGCATGGCATCGAGTTGCTGGGTGGGCATCAGCACCAGCATCGGTACGGCAAGGGAGCCGAGTTCGGCAGTATTCGCCCCCACGGTGGTCAGGCACAAACGGCACCTGGAAAGCAAATTATAGGCAGGCCGATGGGTCCATAAATAGACCTTCAATCCCGATCGCGTTTCTAGGTAAGCCGAGGTCGTTTGCTGCCCGCAGCTAAAGCAGTCCGGCTCGAATTTGAGGTCGGCGGCCGTCCAGCCAAGGGGGCGAATCGCACTGTTGTATTGGGGGTTGGCAAATTGGGCGAGGGTTTCGATATCCAGGGTGGGGGCGACGGGGATGACGAAGCGAGTCTGGGGGCGCACGTAGTGGATGCGTTCGGCGATCGCCAAGCTCAACGGCAGTCCCTGAGTCAGTTTGAAAGATTTCGAGCCGGGAAGAATACCGATGAGTTCTTGGGTGGTATCCGGAGAGGAACCCTCTAATGTTTCTAAATTGCGATCGCCGTCCGATCGCGAAACATCCGCCATCAAATCCCCCACCACAGTAAATTTATCGGCATATTTAGCTGCCACTCCCGCCATCACCTGGGGTTTCATCACCCCAAACCGATCGATCCAGCGATGCCACCGCGCGTCCCATTCTGCGTATACCACCGTCCGATACCCCAGACGGAGACCGAGAATCACGGGGAAAATTTGGTCGCCCCCCAAAAAAACGATCGCCCCGGTTTTGCGCCAATCCCAGTTTTGAGTGGTTTCTCCCCGCAGCAGAAACCGCCAAAAGCCTTGAGGTTCTTGAACGCGATCGACTTCCCGATACGATCGGGCAATGTCCGCTTCCCGACCGCTGGCATTGGGACAAGGAGATAGCACCACGGAAATACGCAGGCGATCGCGATCGTCTCCCAGTTGTCGCCGCAATTCCCGCACCACCGGACGCACCCAAGTGGTCACCTCCCCCGGCCCGTTGGACAAGATGAGAATATCGACGGCATCAGTCATACTTTGTGATGGAAATCGGGAGGACGGGACGGCAGAATTCAAAATACGCGGGTTAAAAACATCAAAAAAATGGGATAAGCTAATTGTTGCCCAAAGTTGCGATCGCTTATGACCGATTTAATTCAAGCCGTCCAAAATGGTGATGTTCCTGCCGTAGAAAGTGCGATCGATGGAGGGGCTGACGCGAACTCCACCAATGCCGAAGGAACCAGCGCCATGGCGATCGCCGCCGAAGCCGGACACCTGAAGATCGTACGACAACTCATCGATGCGGGAGCCGATGTCGATCTAGCTGACAAAGATGGCTGGACGGCACTGATGGCTGCTGCTGGCACCGGACGAGAGGATATCGTCGGTATCCTCCTCGATGCGGGGACTGATGTGAATGCGAAAACAAATTTTGGTTTAACGGCATTGATGGTAGCTGCCGGAAGTGGAAGCGGGGAAATTGTGCGGATATTGCTCGATCGCGGTGCCGACCTAGATGCGAAGGATAATAATACTTGGACGGCACTGGTGTGGGCATCTCAGGAAGGACACCCAGCGGTGGTGGAGCTGCTCAAACAGGCGCGAGGGAAAAAGCGATCGTCAACTTGATGGGGATATCGCAGGAAGGAAGAGGAGGATTATTCAATTCACCTTGCACCAATACCCATAAAAATCTAGTCCGAAAAGTTTGACAAACTGTCTTTTGACAAAATCTTCGATCGGCTCTTAAGTAATAGCGATGTTGCTCTCAATCGCCCCTCAAAGCGGCTTTGCGATTACTTCAGAACTTAACCGAGAAAAGATGAAAAAATACCTGTTTTTAGCTTCGATCGCCCTAATTAGTAGTACTAGCGTGGCCTCTGTTTCTCTCCGTTCTCTTGCCGCTGCCAATCCACTGAATACAACACTCGATACAAGAGACGAACTGACCCATCACCACGAATCTCACATTAAGGAGGGTCACGGACACGACGGTCACTCAGAAGGACATCACGATGGAATGCACCATCACGGTACGATGGAAATTCCCGACGGTCAACCCGTTCCCGAGATCGGTTTGGTCGTTAGTGAAGATAGCGTTCGCGGCTGGAATGTCGAAGTACAGTTGAAAAACTTTACCCTGACTCCCGAAAATGTGAATCAGGCCAATCGCCCCGGAGAAGGACACGCTCACCTTTATATTAATGGCGAAAAAATGACTCGCCTCTACAGCAATTGGTACTATCTGAGCGAATTACCACCGGGAGAACATACCATCACCGTGAGTTTGAATAGCAACCAACACGATGCACTCACTCATAACGGTCAACCGATTGAAGCCAGCACGATACTTGAAGTAATGCCGTAGTTGAGGTGTTCGGGAGAAACGGGGGAAGGAGATGACGCGGTGACGCGGTGAGGAGGAGATGAAGAAGACAACTGTTCGTTGTTCGTTACTCTTCCCCTGCCTCCGCTGCCTCCCAAGTCCCCTAACCTGGATGATTCATGAGCTGGTGGCAAAGTGGCGATCGTGTATCCGTTAGAAAGGCGATCGCAATGGTGAAGATGTCTAGATCGTTTTTTAACGATGTGAGGGTCGATCTGCATTTATCCCAACCCTTTCTCCTTTGTCGTTGAAGAAACCCTTGAAACGCCAAAACCTTTGGCATAGCCGTAGGAAACAGTTTTAAAAGTGACTTGATTATTGCCGGGGTTGTAGAGCGTATAGGTTGCCTGCCTCGGAGTGCGCCCAACGGAGCCAACCCCCACCACGCGACGGGGCGTTTTCCCCTGCTCCTGCGGCTCCTGCTTGCCATCGAGGGTCGTGACTGTCGAACGGAGCGTACTCGGAGTCACCCAACATTCAAAAGTCAGCCCCGATCGCCCACAAAATAGGGTATTGGCATCGGCGCGGATGAGGCGATCGCACAACCCAATCGCAGGTGTGTCCGGTGTCAGTTTGTCGGCATAGCTGACGGTACTCCCGTGAATCAGTAAGCAATCCAACTCATGAAAGCCAAAGTGGAGCGATCGCAACCAGTGTACTGACTCCCGCGATACCGATTCCCAAAGTTGTTTAACCCCATCGCCGCCAAATTGCGCCATCAGTTCTGGGGCATCGGGCAGTCCACTCAGTCCATGCAGGTTAAAGCATTGCTCTTCCCACCAACCGATACAAATCTGGGGTTCGAGTTCTCCCGAGCGGGGCGATCGCAGCCGCCGAATTACAGCCTCATTATCTCCCTTCAGCCCGATCGCATCTCCGACGATGTATAGGTCAGCGACCGGGTTACGCTGCCGTCGAATATCCTCCAATACCGCTTCATAGGCCGCTAAATTGCCCTCAATTCCACTCAAAATTGCCCAATGCATCTGCTCGCCTCCTCAAATCTAACTGGCCCCCATGACTCGGATCGTCTTTTTGCTAGAGAGAATCTGTGAGGGAGATCGCCCTCATTGGTATCCGGTACTTTCCTTCGTAGACCGTTTCAAGGTTTTTTAGCAATGCCACTTCATTCATATAGGCGTGCATCAGCACCTCGCCGGTTACAGCATCCGTGATGATAACGGGGATGACACCATTCGCGTTAAACTTAGGAGCCAAGAGCATTCCTTCTTCGACAGCTTCAACTGAAGTTCGGGCAGCAAATGGTGATGACATTAGCACAAAAAAATGATAACGATAATTATTATCGCATTATTTACGGGATGTGCAACTTTAAGCGCTCGCCGTATGGCGAGCGAGCCGAAAAATCCCCCCTTAACCCTTAACCCTTCCCCTTTTACCCCGATTGTCAGGTTTTGGATAAGTAAGTTGCACATGGCGTTATTTGGTAAATTACATCTCCTGCAACCCGTTGCCTCCCCAGGCCAGAAGCATGGAAAAAATCATCCCGGCGGGCACATTGCAGCCAAACCCCATAATTACCCGCAGCAAATCTTGCCCGGATAGGCCAAAATATCTCAGGAGGGTTTGCAGCGCCACCGTAATGCGTTCACCAAACCACCGGCCTTGTATGCGCCATTAAGGGTAAAATTCTGACGATCGCTTTTCGCTTCTACCATGAATCCTTACACGATTTTCCAAGAAACTCAGCGCCAAAGAGTGAGCGATCGCACCACTGTCGGGATACTCAGTAATTGTGAAGGAGCCTCGCGCCTCCTGATATTAGTGTGGCCGCAATTGGGGGATTTCGATAGTCTCGAATATGCTTGGTGGTTACAACGAGAAGCACAAACACTGCAATCCCAGGGCATTACGATTCGGGCGGTGGGAATAGGCGATGGCAATTCGGGTGTTATATTTTGCGACTACACCGGATTTCCCCGAGAATGGCTATTTGTAGATCCCACGGCACAACTGCACCAACAATTAGAACTTTATCGAGGATTATCGTTAAAATTCCCCGGTTTATCGATCGGGCAAAATGCTTGGCTCAACCTAATGTTAATGTGTGCCGGGATAGCCAGTCCGGGGACGTTGGCAGAAGTGTTTCGCGGTTATCTCGGAGATCGGCTGGCCCCCCAATTAATTGATGAGCAAGAAACAATCTCCGCAGCTCCATTACCGGCATTTAAAGGTTCATTGTTCAACATGGCAGGAGGGACTGGGTTTCAGCGTCCTTTTGAACTGGCCACCTTGCGACTGCGGAACATGACCGAAGTGCTGGGAAACTGGAAAACTTATGTCCCCGATGCTGCGTATATGACCCAACGAGGTGGCACATTCTTGTTTGATGGTCGAGGAAATTTGCTCTACGAACATCGCGATCTCGGAATTCTCGGTTTTGCGGAAAATATGAGTCGTCCTCTGTCTTTTCTATCCCTGGATTCAAAGGATGGGTTTTAGTTTCTGTAGCCATTACAATTGCCTTCCCAGGCCAGAAGCATCGAAAAAACGATCGCGGCGATCGCTTGGCGAGCCATCAGCCCCACCGCAAACCGCACCGACTGTTTGCGGGCAATGGTCAGTGCGGTGACCAGGCAGGGCAGCAACACCCAACAGTACGTCACTGGCTGTATGGGTTAGGGAGCAGACCTTGCTTAGGCAGAAGAGAAGATAACAGCTCGCGAGCTGTCTTTTGGTTAGCGGACGGCACGCCAGGACATCAACAGGAGTCACAGACTTGGTAGTTACTTCTGTGGCAGAAGCCAAGGCAGATTCGGAAGTCAGCCAAACCCTTTCCCTTTGGTGGTTTCTGTCCACACCAGCACCTC
>JAXHUC010000212.1:0-6606 GCA_034189805.1 Cyanobacteriota bacterium | reverse complement strand
TTTCTATTCGCACGTTGCACTACTACGACGAAATACACTTACTCTGCCCTTCGCATCGAACCCCAGCCGGACATCGACTGTATGGAGAAGCCGAAATTGCCCGGTTGCAGCAAATCTTATCTTTGCGGCAGCTTGGCTTTTCCCTCGATGAAATTCGCGAGTGTTTGGAAAGCCCAGATTTCTCCCTACCCAAAGTAATCGACTTGCATCGCGATCGCCTGCGAGAACAAATGACAGTTAATTGAACTGTGATGAAGGAAGCATCCCCCATGAGAATTGGCTCAAATCCTCACATCTCATCCTACGCCCCCAGAACCAAGCGAGTTATTGAGTTAGCCCTCGATCGAGCCGAACGGTGCGATCGCACCAGGATCGTTCCCGAGGATTTGCTACTGGGCATGTTGCACGAAGCCGCAGAAGGTGGGGGAGGTGTGGCGACCTATATCTTGCAAGAAGAGTTTGGCATCAATTTACCGAGCCTCCAGCAACAGCTAAGATTGGCAATGTCACAGTAACAGTCTTCCACGACTGGCAGCTGTGTCGGTTCGCTCGACAGTCCAGTCATCTACTAAATGTCATATGGTATCTCTGTCTCAACAAAGCCTTAGTCTCGATCGCGCCGCTTTTATCGACGTACTGGCGAATACGGAAAATTTACTCGTCATCCAAGACCTCGATGGCGTTTGCATGGGGTTAGTCAAAGACCCCCTCGATCGAACCATCGATCGGGCATACGTGGAAGCCGTCAGCGCCTTCGAGGGGCATTTCTTCGTCCTCACCAATGGCGAACATATCGGCAAACGGGGGGTGAATGGGATTATCGATCGGGCTTATCCCGGCGTGGATGTTGCCCAAAAACAACTCTACTTACCCGGACTGGCGGCTGGGGGCGTGCAATGGCAAAATCGCGATGGCAAGGTGTCCCATCCGGGGGTCAGCGACGAGGAGTTAGCATTTTTGAAAGAGGTTCCCCAACGGATTGCAACGGAACTGCGAGGGTTTTTTGCCACCCATCCCCACGATATTTCTCCAACAGAACTCGATCGCGGCATCGAATCTTCCGTTCTCGATAACGTGGCATCGCCGACAGCGAATCTGAATACTCTCTATGAGATGCTGTTGGCAACCGATAACGTATCGCTGTACCCAGAACTTCAGCGACGGATGGAAGCCTTAATGGATACTTTGGTTGAAGAAGCTACTCAACAAGGTATGGAAGACTCGTTTTTCGTTCACTACGCCCCGAATTTAGGTCGAGATAGCAGCGATCGGGAAATTGTTTGGTTTGCCGACGATCGCTCTTCGGGAACCACGGACTTTCAGTTTATGCTGCGCGGGGCGATTAAAGAGGCGGGAGTCCTGGCACTGCTGAATCGCTACTACTATCAACGCACTGGAGAATATCCCCTCGGGGAAAATTTTAGCGCCCGCCAAGCCCCGAAATCAGAAGCGGATTTATTAACTTTGGTCGATCGACATTGCGATCGGGCGTTAATGCCGACCATCATTGGTGTGGGGGATACCGTCACCAGTCAAATCGTCGAAACCCCAGACGGGCCGCAAGCCAAACGGGGGGGAAGCGATCGCAATTTCTTGCAACTGATTCAAGCGATCGGTCGAATTTTCGATCGGGAAAACCTCACGGTATACATCGATAGTAGCGGGGGCGAACTGAAAAACCGCAAACCCATTCCCTTGGCTGAAGTCGATGGCAAACTCGTGGCGACGGAAGGCCCAGGCGACCCCAAAGATACTGACGATCCCCTCACCCTCAATCTGGTCTTTCCTGGCGGACATCGGCAATATTGCGAGGCATTTCAAACGGCGGCAAAACAGCGGTAGGGGCGGGTATGAGATTGTAATTTGAGGCAAGTCTTCCCAGATATTGCTAAACCCACCCTTACATCGTTTTTGTTTGTCGTCGAGACCTGAATGCTTACGCATTTAACCATCGGTCGTCTGGACTCGCTTACTTTTTCTTCTTCCCTTTTTTGCCGCCTTTTTTATCTTCTTTCTTTTTCTTCTTAGTTTTTTCTTCCTCTACTGTTTCGTCCAAAGCACCGTTGACTTTGGCATTAAACCCGTAAACTTGGCGACTGCCTGCAAAAGCCACCAGCTTCACTTCTCGTTCGTCTCCCGGTTCAAATCGAACGGCCGTGCCTGCGGGAATATCCAGTCGCATTCCTTTTGTCGATTCGCGATCGAATCTTAAGGCTTCGTTGGTTTCAAAAAAGTGGAAGTGGGAACCGACTTGGATGGGTCGATCGCCGGTATTTGCCACTTGGAGTTGCAGGGTCGGGCGATCGGTATTCAGTTCAATAGTACCGTCGGGGGTGAATATTTCGCCTGGAATCATTAGAGTTATTTTGTGAGAATCGATCGGGAACGTAGCCGGATTTAATGGGAAAGGGAATCTCAATTCCTTCTATTTTATACCGTCGGTGAAGGCGTTTGATAAATTCGTGGGAAACTAAAAGGCGATCGAAAAATTCCTGAATCTTGATATAAATGATAAAATTAATACTAAAGTATCCAAAATCGCAATACCGAATAAAAGGTTCGTAATCTCGAACGCAACCTTCTACCTGAAGCGTGACTTCTTTGGCGACTTCGAGGGTAATCGTTTCCACTCGTTCTAAGTCGCTATCGTAACTAATTCCCACCTCGATCGGCAAGAGCATTTCCCGATGGGGAAGGGTGTAGTTTTTGAGGGTAGAAGAAACAATTTTCGAGTTGGGAATAACGATTAAGTTCCCCAAAATACTTTTAACCGTCGTATACCGCCACGCCACGTCGGTGACGTAACCTTCTTCGTTCAGCTCTAACTGAATGTAGTCGCCGGGTCGAACTTTTTTCGACATGATAATGTTCAGACCCGAGAACATATTCGAGAGGGTATTTTGTAAGGCCAAACCAATCGAAACACCACCAATCCCCAGAGCAGTCAGTAACGGCGTAATCGAAATCCCAACCGACTGAAGAATAATCAGGATACCGATGCTGAAAATGACGAGTTTGGTGAGGGTTTCAAACAGAGAAGTCAGCGGAGAAGTATCATCACCCTTGCTGCCGTATAGCTGAACGAATCCGACAGCTAGCCGAGAAACGACGATCGTCGCCGAACCCAGTAACAACGCCAGCAAACTTTTTTGCAGAATATTTTCGACTTCTGCTTCGATCGGTACTGTGAGGGAAGCAGCAAAAATGCCGGCAACGATAAACCAGAGGGAGGTGACACCTCGCAGGGAATGAAGGACAATTTCGTAGCCTTGCCAACCCGTACGATTGGCAATTTCCTTCAGTCGAGTCAGGACGCGCTGCTCGAAAACGTATCCCCCGATAAACCCAAGTGCGACGAGGAAAACCGGAACGATAATTTGAGCGGCAGTGAGAACGCGATCCATCTAACGTATGGGGTGATGAACCGTTACCAGTTTAGTGCCATCGGGAAAGGTGGCTTCCACCTGAACTTCCAGAATCATTTCTGGCACACCTTCCATGACATCATCGCGGGTGAGCAATGTCGTCCCGTAATCCATCAAATCGGTGACGGTGCGCCCTTCTCGGGCCCCTTCGAGAATCGCGGCAGAAATATAGGCAGTGGCTTCAGGGTAATTGAGCTTGAGGCCTTTGTCTTTGCGACGTTCGGCAACCAGTGCTGCGGTAAAGATTAAAAGTTTATCTTTTTCTTGGGGTGAAAGTTGCATAAGCGATCGCGAGTTGGTAGGAAACGGGGGAAATGGGGGCTTCGGGAGAGAATTAAAAATTAAAAAGGCAAAATGGGGAACGGAGAACGGTGAATGAAAAATTTTCCCTTGTCCTCCTCATCTCCCTCATCTCCCCATCTCCCTTTCTCCCACGATTTTACAGGAACCACACGCGAGGGGGACAAGCGGGACGACCTAAATAGGACGATCGCAGCAAATCCCAGACGGTTGTAAACCAGTGTCGCACTTCTCGGACCGATCGACCGCGATAGCGGCAAACTAATCCTTCCCCCAGGCGGGTTACGCCAATTTCGGGCGGGTTCGCAGTCGAGAGGGCTGGTAATGGGGTGAATTTCGATCGGGCGGCTGTGACAATTTCAGAATCGGCAACCCCACCCACCCAAACCAGACTGGCCACCACGGGCTGTCCGGCGAGTCCGTGAGAACTCTCGAAGATATCCTCGCGACCGGGCAACCACTGCCTGTCGATCCACAAGGGAACTCCGTCGCGCCATACTTCTGTATGCGATCGCCAGTTTCCCCGCACGAATTTTTCTCCTCGCGCCGTGCGTCCCAATCGCAGAATTTCCCAACCCAGCCAATGGGCTTGGGGGGCGAGTTCTACTCGCAAATCCTGGCGGTAATCTGCCCCGTTGAAGAGGATGGTTTCCTGGGGCAACCATTCCAAACAGGCGCGCGTCCCGACATTCAGATTCACCGTCTGTCGGGCGGTCAATCCGTTGCTGCGGTAGACTTTGCCCGCAGCGGCGGTGGTAATCAGGGCGCGGCTGTCGGGTTCGAGGCGGATCGTCGAATCGAGGAGATCGCCCCCGACGATGCCCCCAGCGGTGTGTAAGGTGACGCTGTGGCAGACTTCCGATCCCTCGGGATAGAACGGGCGCTGGACTTTTAGGGGGGCGCGGACGCGATCGCGAATCAGTTGGGTGCGATCGCCTTGACGGGCAAAAACGAGATGCAGGCGACCTTGCCATTGTCTGGCATCTGGATTTTCGGGGAGTTGCTCCATGGTGTCAGACTGTCCGAAGAAGACCGATCTTTAATAAACCACAAAGACACGAAGGACACAAAAGAAGGGTTGGATATGAATCGAGTCTGGATGGCGAAGTTGGATGTTACTGCGCTAGGGAACGACCCCGCCACGTCCAACCCCAACCCGTTTCGGTTTTGATGGCAGAACCGAGGGCGATCGCCGCGACGGCAGAACCTCCTAGCCCCGCCAGCCACCAGTAGAGGGTCGGACAGCCGTACAGTTGCTCTCCCAAACGTCGCAGGTAATGGTGGACGGCAATCCCCACAAAAGCAAGACTGATAATGGGAATGTCGATCGGTTGAAAGTGGCGATCGATCGCCTGCCACATTTCCCATCCACCGAGTAACCAGGGCGTTAGATAAATCAGCCCCATCATTGAGGCGGTGTAGACCATTGCCGATAGATTGCGATCGGAACCTTGATAGAAATTCTTCGTCCATCCTTCCCAGAGTTCGCCCCACGATCGATACATGCGCACGCGGGCGAGATGGGGAATCGGTAAAAAAGACAGGCGCAGACCCGCTTGTTTGACTCGTCGGGCCAGTTCTACATCTTCGACAATTTCGGCCGCTACCGCGCGATGTCCCCCGAGTTGTTCGTAAGCTTGACGGCGAAACAGCATAAACGGTCCGGCAGCAAAAGCACTGTCGCTGTCGGGATCGTTGACTTGACTGAAATCGTAGGCGAGGCTGAGGGTATTGAAGAGAATCGGCTGCACCGCCCACTCGGCAAAACACCCGCAAACGAGCTTTGGCATACCCGTAAGTAGGTCTATTTTTCCTCGAACGGCCTCGCGAACGGTTGCTTCGATCGCCCCAGGTTCCAGGCGCACGTCTGCATCGACAAATAAGATAAATTCGCTTTGGGTGGTTTCGGCGGCTTGGGTGCAGGCCCAGTTTTTACCGACCCACACTTCTCCTTGGGGTCTCGGTTTGCCGGGAATCACTTGTAAGCGATCGTCGTTGCGGGTGCGGGCAAAAGTGCGAGCAATTTCTAAGGTGTCGTCGGTGGAACCATCATCGACAATTCGCACTTGCAGGCGATCGACCCCCAAGTCTGTACTATCGAGGATACTCGCAATACAGTCTTGGATATTGACCGCTTCGTTATAGGCGGGAACGATAACGGTAACGGTGGGAATTTCTGCATTTGCCTCTGAGGAAAGTGTGGGTGCGTTGCGGACGATGCGGCGAAGTTTGATGGCATAAATGGCGATCGCTGCGAGAGATACGATCGAAAGTACGAGCAGCATTGAAGAGTTGAATGAAGAGTGGCTGCTGTTAACTTACCGCATTTGGGAGCAGGGGTTGGTTGTTGACGCGGGGACGCGGAGAGGTGAGGGAGATGAGGGAGATGAGGGAGATGAGGGAGATGAGGGAGGTGGGGGAGGTGGGGCAGATGAGGGAGAGTAAATGCAAGATCCACAATTCTCCCTTGTCCTCCTTGTCCCTCTCCCCCTGCTCCCAAACGCTCGATTAGCCTTCAACGGTTTCCATCCAATTCTGGCATTGTTGCAGTTGCTGGCGCATGGTGTCCCGATCGGCATTGTATCGGCGACCGTGGCCTGGTAGCACCCATTCAAAGGAGTATTGGTGGAGTTTGCGCATCGATTTGACTTGTTCGGGCCAAGAGTACCAGCAAAAGCGATTGAATCCAACCAGGTGGTTCAGGCGAGAAGACCAGGCGAGGTGGTCTCCGGTAAACAAAACTCGATCGGCATACAGCAATACGGTATGACCTTTGGTATGACCGGGGACGGGTATTATCCGCAAATCCGGGGCAAATTCGATCGCCTCGGTACCGGATAGGGGAATTTCGACATCCTGGGTGGCGGCGGTGATATCGTCG
>JAXHUC010000211.1:0-6788 GCA_034189805.1 Cyanobacteriota bacterium | reverse complement strand
CAGATTTCAAGTTGATTGGCTCGAATAACTCAAACCCTTGCAAACTAATGTTTTCTACGATTTCACTCTTGTGCGCGGGGGGTTCGGGGGAGGCGCAAGGCCCCCGGCGGGGGGTTTGGGGGGAGACCCCCCAATTCCGGGTTTTCGGTTGATTCTATAAAAAGCCGATAAAACCACTACCACACGAGACCCATTAGTGACAAGTTAAGCAATTTTGTCGGGTGTCAAGTTGACTAACTCAAACGATAGAACCCTCTGTCAATAAAGCGTTTGGGCGATCGAACTCTTGTACGCAGGGGGTGTGGGGGAGGCGTTTCGTCCCCCATCGGGGGGTTTGGGGGGAGACCCCCCAATTCCGGGTTTTCTGTTGATGATTGACTAGTTAACAAAGTGAATACAACCTTCACCTGTCACCAACTCCTAATGCACCGCCAAAGCCCGCTTATACGCCTCATCCAACACTTCCGAGAGAGTGGGATGGGTGTGGACGTTGAAGGCTAACTCGTTGACCGATCGGCGATCGGCGATCGCGTTGGCGGCTTCCTGAATCAAATCAGCGGCGTGAATGCCGATGATGTGGGCCCCGAGCAATTCTCCGGTATCTTTGCGGTAAATCACCTTCGCCAGACCGTCTGTCTCCTTCTCCGCGAGGGCTTTGGAATTGGCTTTGAAGTACGTCCGTGCCGTTGCCACCTCGAATCCTTCTGCTTCCCCCAACTCCTTGGCTTGGGCTTCGGTGAGTCCGACGAAGCTAATTTCCGGATGGGTAAAGGCGGCGGCGGGGATGCTGCGATAATCGACCTGTCGGGGACGACCGCAAATGGTTTCGACGACGGCAACCCCTTGGGCGGAGGCGGCATGGGCGAGCATCATTTTCCCGGTGGCATCCCCAATTGCCCACAAGCTCGGAATCGGTTCGCCATTCGCCACCACCGCCAAATTATCATCTACGGGAATGAAGCCTCGGCGATCGGTTTCCACCCCGACGACTTCCAGATTCAAGTTTTGGGTGTAGGGAATACGTCCGGTGGCCACCAAACAGGCATCCACTTCCATCACGTCTACGACTTCGCGGGTTTTCGTATTGGCGAGTTCGATAATCACGGGATAGCCGGGGGTGACTTTCTGTGCCAGGACTCCCGCATGGGCTTCGATATCGCGAGAATCGAGCAAGACCCGCTTGGCAATCTTGGCGATATCGGGGTCGAAGGTGGGCATCAGGATATCGAGGGCTTCAATGGTCGTCACTTCGCAACCCAAGGCGGAGTAGACATCGGCAAACTCCAAGCCGATATAGCCGCTACCGATAATCGCCACCCAATCGGGCAGGGTTTCGAGTTTGAGGGCATCGTCACTGGTGAAAACGGTTTTGCCGTCAATTTCGATTCCCGGCGGTACGAAGGGAACCGAACCGGGGGCGAGAATCACGTGGTTGGCGGTGAGGGTTTTTTCGCCTTCGGGGGTATCTACCTTAACTTTCTGAGTACCGGCGAGTTTTCCCCAACCGGAGATAACATCAACTCCCAGGCGTTTGAGGCTGTTGCCCATATTGCCCCGAATCGCCTCCACCAAATTGCTAGCATGGTCGGCGATCGCCTGTCGGTCGAAAGTCACGCCGCCAATTTGAATCCCCAGCGATTGCAGGTGATGGGCTTGGTGCAACTCCCGCACTCGTCCGGAAGCGGCAAGCAGTGCTTTTGAGGGGATGCAGCCTCGATTGACGCAAGTGCCGCCCATTTCTGCGGCTTCGACGATCGCCGTTTTTAAGCCGTTACTAACCGCGTGCAGTGCTGCGCCGTGACCGCCAACTCCCGCACCGATAATCACCAAATCGTAATCAAATCCCTCGCTCATGCCTATCTCCCGGTAGCGCTTATGCCCAATTCTGACTGAGAATCGTCAATTGTTCATTGTTCGTCCTTCGTCGTTCGTTGTCAATGGTAGGGAACGGGGAACGGGGAATGGGGAACGGCATAATTCTTGTCTCCCTGGTCTCCCTGGTCTCCCTTGTCCCCCTGGTCTCCCTGGTCTCCCTTGTCCCCCTTGTCCCCCTCATCTCCCTCACCCCCCTCACCCCCCTTGTCTTCCCTCTTCAATCCGAAGTTACGATCGAACCACGTGGTAGTGTAAAAAAACTTCTTGCCCGACGGTTTGCGCCGATTTGAGTTCGAGTTGGGGAATCTTTTCGGGTGGTAATCCCGGACCATCGACGGGGGTCGGTGCTTTGCTGCCGCCAAACACCACCGGACAGACGGTGAGGTGGAACTCGTCGATCGCATCTTCCTCAAACAGCGCCGCCACGAATCCGCCACCGCCGAGTACTGCAAGGCGATCGATACCCAAATCGAGTAACTGGGCGAGGGCCGCATTGAGATCGACGTTTCCCTCAGCCGTCTCGATGGCGATCACCCGATCGAACCCCGATCCATCTTCCCAATTTTTCGCCCCGGCTTCCGTGGTAATCAGCCAGCGCGGCACGGCTTGGGAGAAAAAGGGCAAATTCGGATCGATCTTGCCCGAATTCGAGCAAATAATTTGAATCGCTTGGGGGGGTTTACCTTGGGCTTCCCGTTCGGCGATCGATTGCGGGTTTTGGATGCGCATCGCCGTTCCTCCCGCGCGCAATGTCTCGGCCCCAACAAGCGTGGCATCGGCAATGGCAACCTGACGTTCGAGGTGGGCGTAGTCGGCCTCGGAACCAAATTTCTCTTGCGTTCGCCCGACATCGGAAATCTTACCATCGGCGCTGATGGCATAGACGAGAGTGGTGTGGGGGCGTTTGGGTTGGGTTGGGGACATAATATCGGTTTCGATGCGGTCGGTGCGAGAGTTCAAATGAGGGAATGGGGAATGGGGAATGGGGGTGAGAGTTGATGGTTTCAAGCGCGAAAATTGCGATTAATTTTCATTTTCGCGCCTATATCTATTAAGGATCGGATATTCAGAATAAAGAAGGCGATCGAGACTTACAAGTTCGTCAGTCCTACAAAAAAGTGCTAGCCCGCAAAAGCCCTGGAAATTGTTATACTCAAAACCTAAGATTTTTTGAGTTTTTATAAGGCACTAACCCTTAATTTTAACATGAAACTCGCTGCGAGTGCGAAACAAAAGCCTACACCGCCCCGTTATTTGAGACGTTATCTAACAATAGCTGGAATGGCGATGTGGCTGCTACTCGTCGGCTTGGGAGTAATGGTTTGGCTGCTGCATTCTCAGGGCATCATCAATGCATGGCAGTTTCCTTTGAAATCGATCGCCGCATTTGCTGGAGGCGGGGGACTTGCGTGTTTCGGACTCGCTCGAATTTGGGGATTTTGGCGATATCCCAGACAGCAGATTCTCCGTCGAATAGCGGGTTTTATCGCCATCGCCTTCGCCATTTTAAATCTCTTGGCATTTGCCTTCGCCTACGGCACGACCCACTTCGTCCCCCCCGGATCGATCGGTTTCGGCTTGCCCCGATCGCAAAACGATCGCCTGCCAACCGACTTCGGACTCGAGTATACCGTCGATCGCATTCAAAAAAGCGAGTCGGAATGGCTGGAAACCTGGTTTATCGCCGCCGAAAATCAACCCGCCAAAGGAACGGTTCTCCTGTTTCCCGGTCAGGGAGGCAGTAAAGGCAAACAACTCCTCGCCCCGGCCCAAGTCTTACATTCTCTGGGTTACGACGCGCTGCTGGTGGATTTTCGCGGGGTAGGAGGTTCGAGTGGCAGCACGAGTACCATCGGCGTGCGAGAGGCAAAAGATGTGGCGCTGGCGGTGGATTACGCGCGACAATTACCCAGTCAAGTGCAGGAGCGATCGCCTCTGATTCTGTACGGTATTTCCATGGGAAGTGCTGCTATCGTACGAGCGATCGCCCGCGAAAACGTCACCCTCGACGCGATCGTTTTAGAATTGCCCTTTTCCCGCCTGATTGATGCCGTGAAAGTGCGGCTGGCAGCTCGCAGAATTCCTCCATTTCCCCTCGCAGAACTGATTGTTTTTTGGGGCGGAATCCAACATGGATTTAACGGTTTTGCCCACAACCCGATCGCCTACGCCCGACAGGTAGAATGCCCGACTTTGATATTACATGGAGAAGTCGATCGATGGATGAGTTTGGCGCAAATTGATGAATTATTGGCGAATTTTGCCGGAGAAACGGAATTAGCCATTTTTCCTGACACCGGACATCAATTACTCGTCACAGTCGATCGAGAGTTTTGGGGTCAAAGTATCGATGCATTTCTCGATCGATGAGTCGGAAAACTATCCGGATTTTTGGGTAAATCTATCGATCGTTTAACTGAGAGTTGTTACCCCCCTACCGGAAAGTCTTGATGTTCGCGAACCGTCTACCCCAAATCGAGAAAAATCTGAAGATGCTGTACGAACAGCTAGCCGCCACTGAGGAGGAAGCGTTGATGACGCAGAACCCACGAGGGAGGATGCAATGCCAGCAGCAAATCCGGGAGCAAATCGAGCCGAAAATTCGCAAATACGAAACGGAGTATTTCCAAGTTTTACAACAGCAATCTCAGGAGTGGGAATTTGCCGACGAGGACGCACAAGCGGCAATTGATGTTCTGGCACAAGAAGTGGAACGGGTGAACCACCAGCCGGATTCCTATCCCCAGGAGATGATGGAGATTCTGCAACGGATTGAAGCCAAGCTGAACGAACCGGGAACGACGGCATCCGGAAAGCTCAAAGGCACTCTATCTCTGCTGCCACCGTTTATCGGATTGTTCTATGAAGGGGAATTGGATACGGAAAACTTTTGCCGCAAGTATTTTCCCACCTTTACCCGATTGGTGAAAAGCGCAAAAAAGTAACAGCCCCCAGTCAGGGTGCAGATTGTCAGGGGGGCAAGCAAGTTGCCGCGATTGGAAAAGTCTCGATCTTTTTGTTGGGTTTGACGAGTGTAGCGTTGATTGGCGGTGGAGTTTGGGCGCACAATAAACCTTGCCCTCATACTTCACCAAAAGGAAACTCGAATTCGTTGGTGCGATTGTGCAATCCTAAGCTCAATCGCACAATTACGATTCTGGTTGCTGACTTTGAAGGAGAAGACCTGGAGAAGTACCGCGTTACCCACACCATCCTCAAAAATCTGAAACTGGCGACGGTGGAATACTCAGTGGAATACTCAAATGTGCGAGTAAAGGCGCTGGGTAAAACGATTACGGAAGAGAAAGGTAGTGAGGTAGCACGGAAAGTGGGAAAGAGGCACAACGCCGCAATTGTTCTTTGGGGATGGTACGACAAGACGGAAGAAGCTGCACCCATTAGCGTAAATTTTGAGGTGTTGGCAAAACCGGAAGACTTCCCCGAATTGGGGGAAGAAGCCCGAGGCAAACTCAGGATAGTCACTCACGACGAACTGGAAAACTTCACGATCCAGACGCAACTTTCTGACGAGATGAGCTATCTGACGCTGGTGACGTTGGGATTATCCCGATATGCCGTCAAAGATTGGCCAGGTGTCATCACTCGGCTGACAGATGCGCTAGAAGGAATGGAGAAGGAAGTGGCTTCCCTCAACTCTTCAGTAGTCCGTCTCTATCGGGGTAATGCCTATGCCGAACTGAAAGAATACGATGAATCATTTGCCGATTATACCCGTGCTCTTGAACTCAATCCCAAGTTTGCCAGGGTTTATAGCGCTCGGAGTGTGTCTTACGTTGAACTCGAAGAGTACGAAAAAGCATTGACAGACTCCAATCGCGCTATCGAACTCGATCCTGACTATGCATGGGCTTACAACAATCGGGGCCTTGCTTACTTGCACAAGGAAGAGTACGAAAAAGCCATTGCCGATTACAATCGTGCGATCGAACTTGACCCTGACTATGCATTGGCTTACAACAATCTAGGTAATGTTTACAAAGAGCTAGAAGAGTACGAAAAAGCCATTGCCGATTACAATCGTGCGATCGAACTTGACCCAGAATTTGCATGGGCTTACAACAATCGGGGTAATATTTACTGGCACAGGGAAGAGTACGAAAAAGCGATTACCGATTACACCCGCGCCATCGAACTCGACCCAGATTTTGCAATGGCGTATCACAATCGGGGCTTTACTTACAGCGATCTAGAAGAATACGAAAAAGCCATCGCCGATTACAGCCGTGCCCTCGAACTCAACCCTGACTATGCATTGGCTTACAACAATCTAGGTAATGTTTACAAAGAGCTAGAAGAGTACGAAAAAGCCATCGCCGATTACAGCCGTGCCATCGAACTCGACCCGGATTTTGCATGGGCATACTACAATCGGGGCAATGTTTACCAAGAGCTAGAAGAGTACGAAAAAGCCATCGCCGATTACAGCCGTGCCATCGAACTCGACCCGGATTTTGCATGGGCATACTACAATCGGGGCAATGTTTACCAAGAGCTGGAAGAGTATGAAAAAGCGATTTCCGAGTTCGATCGTGCCATCGAACTCGACCCTGACTATGCATGGGCTTACCACAATCGGGGTAATGCTTACGGTAGACAAGAAGAATACGAAAAAGCCCTTGTCGATTACACTCTTGCCCTCGAACTCGATCCAGACAATGGTCACTTTCAGGCTCATCAATGTGAGGCTTACAGCCACCTAAAAAAGTACGAGAAAGCAATTTTTGACTGCGATCGCGCACTCGAACTCGACCCAGATGATGCCTGGACATACAGCATTCGAGGTAAAATTTACTCTCGCCAGGGCAATACCCAAAAGGCAAAGGCTGACTTCCAGAAAGCGCTGGAGTTGACGGACGATCGAGAACTGATAGAAGAAATCGAACAGGAACTTC
>JAXHUC010000210.1:0-6821 GCA_034189805.1 Cyanobacteriota bacterium | reverse complement strand
CCGGTGAAATTGAGCTGGGGGAGCTGGGGAAGCTGGGGAAGCTGGCAATCGCCGAACCCTTGAATTCTCGTTGACGCTTGATGAGAAATCGGAGCGATTCTAAAAAGCATTCCCTTGTAAGGGAGGCAGGGGGGGGAAAGATACTCATCCACCACTCCCCATTGCCAATACCTGCTCTGCGGTCATATCAAAAGAGGGCATCACCTCAGATTTGATGGAGTTCTCTCCCGTCACCACCGTATCCTCGTACTGTCCGTCAACCCACTTGCATAGGACAATCTGCTGCTCCTCAGGGTCAATAATCCAGTATTCAGCAATACCTCGCGCGGCATACTCCGTGTGTTTGTAGCGGTAATCGCGGATGCGATTGACCCGACCGGGACTCACGACTTCCACAACCAGAGCCGGAGGCGGCATATCTCGCGTCAGAGTGGCTCGCTTCGCACCGGCGAGCGCTGCTTTTGATTCTTCTGTATGCACGAGTAAATCCGGAACCCGACATCTGGCCCGTCGTCCCGTCACTTCAACTTCAGTATCTTTATAGGCAAGTAAGGCGATGGGAACGTGTTTGGCAAACTCAAATAGTAAGTTTTTGGCGATGTCTGTATTTTCCGTGCTTTCTGGGGGCATTTCAACCAGTTCTCCATCCACAAGTTCGTAGCGAGTATCCGTACCGTCATCGTAAGCAAGGTACTCCTCAAACGTCATCAACTGGGATTGGAGTGGAACGGTTTGAGTCATAGCTATTTTGTTATGTCTATTGCGTATATTGTAAAAACTGTAGGGTAGACCAAAGCACGTTCCTCGATCGCAATTTCTGACGGCTTCGTCTTGCCTACCCAACCCAAACTCTATCGAACCAAGAAAGTGCGCCTCCAGTACCATCTCAATTTTGCCTGGACAGATAGATTGCTAGCGTTCGACCAATACATACCCAAACTCAACCATTGTTGAGAGAATATCCCGCACGGTTTCAAATGCCAATTCCCTAGAGATGGGTTCGAGGGTCATGGAGTCAACCGGACGTAACTGATGCCAGCGCTGCACCATATTTGCCATAGACTGCGACTCGTCCCACAGTGGCAACAAACAGGCAATCGTCGAACTGTCGATCCAAATATCTGATAGTCCCGGAATGAGTAAGTATCGGCTTATCTCGACTGAGACAATCTGCTTCATTCCCTCTCCCATCGCTTCTTTTACACTGTCGGTTTTGAGCTGGGGGTGCAGGTGGACTTTCGCCGTCTGCCAATCTTGGTTACTCCATTCTGTAACGGGAGTCGAAAGTTGGGCCCAATCCGGGTGACCGCACCAAAAATCAATCAGGCGATGAACGGGATGGAGAAGTTCGTACAGGTGAAGTTTTTCTTCAACTGTCAATCCTGGCACACTCATCGCCCAAAATGTGGGTAGATCCTCTGGGGTCTGGAACAGTTGGGTCACATCCCACTGCCTTGGATTTAACAAATCTATAAATTCTAATCCTGCGGCTTCAAGCAAAGCAAACATATCGGGAATTGTATACCCTTTATCTCCTTGCAAAAGATGATTCATTAAGGAGCGTCTGGGATTTTGTTTTATCTGTGGCGACCAACTTATTTGTTTGAGATTAACACCATTTTTCAGTGCGTCCATTGTTTCTTGGAGAATTCCAACCTCGAAATCATCGGGGTTGCCATCCATCAAACCCAGTTGTTTGCAAAACTCCTGAGCACGAAAAAATGCAGCACGTTGGTAAGTGTTGTGAAGATTAGTCCGGATAATACCATCGGGTTTAAGAACGGACTTCATGGCTTTGAGTCCGGCAATCGGCTCGGGTAAAAGATAGAGAACTTCATCGTTATTGATATAGTCGAACTCCAGCTCTAAACTGGGAAGTTCTTCCAAAGGCATCACGTGAAATTCAAAGTTTTCAAACTTGTGGTACTTCAAACGCTCGCGGGCCATTTCGATCGACTTTTGGGAAAGATCGACTCCCACAATTTTCGCTCCGGGATTCGCTTCGGCTAGAATCAGTGCTTTGTAACCGCTTCCACATCCCGCATCGAGAATAACTTTTCCTTCAGAGTTGGTAACTTTTTGATTTCTGATGTAATAGGAAGTTACAAGATTGTGAAAGGGTAAATAACTCCTTTCTTTTTTGGCAGAACGATCGATTGGAAAATTGGGATAAGGCTCTAATTCGTATTGCTGGCGAATTTTGTCAACGAGTTCGGAAGAAGACATAGGCAGACTGAGGTAACGTATAAGAAGTTTTGGCGAAAAATTTATTTCCAGGTTATTTTATCTCAATTGCTCGCCTAACCAACGTTGTATATCTCAAATTTTATTAAATTCAAAAAGAGTTTCACCAAGCATTTCGAGTTGGGGAGTTGATAAACGATCGATCTGACTGCATACTTCCCCACTCAGTTCGCCAAACTGTCGGTTGAGCAATCGCAGAATGAGTTGTCGTTGACCTCTTTCTAATCCCTGTTCTAATCCCTGTTTTCGTCCTTCTTCGATCCCTTTTCGCACAGCACCAACTCGATCGAAAAAGAACATTTCCCGTTTTTCGAGGTTTTCTAATTCCTCCAGACTTAAATTCGCTCGGTTGGCAATATTCATCGCTTTATTCAATTCTGGAACGACTTGCATCGGTTCGGGAATCATTTCTAAATCCGGCACGTTCCTAATAAAATAAATCCATTTATTCGGATAGTGTTTCAAGTTCTTCTAGTGTTTTTTTGAATTTAGGTAGCTCGACAAAGAGTAGTTCGATATCGTTATTGGTTGAATCTCCAAAATCTTCAACATCTTTGAATCGATATCTGGAGACAGTTCGATCGTGACGATCGAACATGATAAAATCAGTAATTATTAAAGCAATAACGGGATTGAGTTTAAAGTAACCTTCTCCCGACTTGAGTTGTGTGGTATAGGTTTTTGCTGCGTTGTAAATAACTCGCTTATCGAAGGCTGCAACGTTGAGAACTTGCATTTCGATGATGACAATTTCTTTGCTGTCTAGTGTTGCTTTAACAGCCAAATAACTATCCTTTAACCCGACAGCATTTCCCGACAAGTAAGGATCGATAATTTCTAAATCTTGAATTCTGGATTCACCTTCATATAGCAGAGCATTGAGCAAGCTAATCAAAATATCTTTGCTATCGATCGAGCCAAAAATCTTTTTGAAGGCAAAGTCAGTTTTGGGGCTAATAAATCTCATTTTATGACTCACCATGATTAAGATCGATAAGTTTCTAATAGTGAGTTACTAAGATGTTTTTTAGGAATTTCGATCGGATGAAGTGTCATCATTATACCGCTCGTTAACGACCGATTTGTCACCTAGGGTATTTGCATCGATCGACCCGATCGCCTTGCATCGAGTTAAAAAAAACTTAAGTCGCCGATAGGTTATTCGATCGAAACTTATGTAAAATTTATGTAACAATACGGACAAAGTAATAAAAATATAAAACTATAACATCGGGAGGTAACACCATGGTAGTCGCCACTGCACCTGCCCAAAAGCGGCTTACGACTCAGACGGTTGAGATTGCCGAAGATACAACAACAATTCGCTGCTTGGACTGGGATCGCGATCGCTTCGATATCGAGTTCGGCCTGCAAAACGGAACCACCTACAACTCCTTCATCATCCGAGGGGAAAAGACGGCGCTGGTGGATACCTCCCACGCCAAGTTTCGCCAACTCTACCGCGATGCCCTCACTGGGGCGATCGACCCGAGCGAAATCGATTACCTGATTATCAGCCATACCGAACCCGACCATAGCGGTTTGGTCAAAGATATCCTCGAACTTGCCCCCGATATTACAGTTGTTGGGGCGAAAGTAGCGATTAAATTCCTCGAAGATCTCGTTCACCATCCCTTCGAGAAGCTCGTAGTCAAAAATGGCGATACCCTAGATTTGGGCGAAGGTCACGTGTTGGAATTCGTCAACGCCCCCAACCTCCACTGGCCCGACACGATTTTTACCTACGATCGCCACACTCAGGTGATGTATACCTGCGATGCCTTCGGGATGCACTACTGTTCCGATCGCACTTACGACGAAAACCTCAGCGACATCGAGCCGGACTATCGATTCTACTACGAATGCTTGATGGCCCCGAACGCCCGTTCCGTCCTCTCGGCGATGAAGCGGATGGATAAGTTGGGGGAAATCACCACCGTCGCCACCGGACACGGTCCCCTACTGCGTCATAACGTCGGCGAACTCACCGGACGCTACCGCACGTGGAGTCAAAACCAAGCCAAAGCAGAAACCTCCGTTGCCGTCTTTTACGTTGCCGACTACGGATACAGCGATCGCCTCTCTCAAGCAGTCGCGCGGGGTTTGACCAAAACCGGCGTTGCCGTGGAGATGATGGATCTCAAATCCGCCGACCCCCAGGAAGTCCACGAATTGGTGGGTCGTACCGCCGGAATCGTCATCGGCACGCCGCCGGTATCGGGTGCGGTGGCGACCGAAGTCCTCGATGCTTTGGGGACGGTGTTTGCAGCCGCCAAAGACAAGCAAGCCTTCGGTATTTTTGAAGCCTATGGCGGCAATGACGAACCGGTAGACCCCCTGACGACCAAACTGCGGGATTTGGGCTTGAAAGTGGGATTCAAACCGATTCGGATCGCCGACACCCCCAGCGAACAAACCTACCAGCTTTGCGAAGAATCCGGCACGGATATGGGTCAACTGCTGACCCGCAAAGATGCGATTAAGAAGATGAAGTCCCTCGATAGCGACCTGGATAAAGCCCTCGGACGCATCAGCGGCGGACTCTATATTATTACCGCCAAAAAAGGCGACCTCACCAGCGGCATGTTGGCCTCGTGGATTTCCCAAGCCAGCTTTGAACCCCTTGGATTTACCGTCGCCGTGGCCAAAGACCGGGCGATCGAATCTCTGATGCAAGTCGGCGATCGCTTCGTGTTGAATATCCTCGAAGAAGGCAAATACCAAGGGTTGATGAAGCACTTCCTCAAGCGATTCCCCCCCGGTGCCGATCGCTTTGAAGGGGTGAATACCCAAACGGCCGGGAACGGTTCGCCGATTTTAACCGATGCGCTGGCCTATCTCGAATGCACGGTGACCAGTCGCATGGAATGCTCCGACCACTGGATCGTCTACAGCAGCGTCGATGCCGGCCGCGTTTCCAAAACCGATGCGATGACAGCCACTCACCATCGGAAAGTGGGAAATCACTATTAAGAATTCGGAAGTCGGAATTCGGAATTCGGAATTGGGGGAAAGGGGAGAATGAGGGGACAGTTTAACCCCCCAGCCTCCACTGCCTCCCCAGCCTCCCCCGCCCCCTAAGTCCACTCTCAAACTCCTCGAGCCATGCTAGAAACCGCAACCGCGCAGATTCCTTCCAGACCTAGAGACGTACAGCTTGCTGAAATTGCAGCCGATACCCTGGCGGTGCGATCGCGCAGTTGGGGACGGTTGCGCTTTGAAATCGAATACGCCTTGCAACGGGGAACCACTGCCAATTCCTATCTGGTGCGGGGGAACAAAACAGCCCTGTTCGATCCTCCCGGCGAGTCGTTTACCGAAAACTTTCTCGCGCAACTGCAAGAGCGCATCGACGTAACGCAACTCGATTACATCATTCTCGGTCACGTCAACCCCAACCGCGCCGTCACCCTAGATGCCCTCTTAAAACTTGCCCCTCAGATTACCTTCGTTTGCTCCAATCCCGGTGCGATCGCCCTGCGCAACTTGCTGCCGGAGCGCGATCTGAAGATTAAAGTGATGCGGGGGGAAGAAACCCTCAATTTAGGCAGCGGACACCGACTGCTATTTACGCCTATCCCCATCCCCCGCTGGCCCGACTGTTTGGCCACCTACGATACCAAAACCCAAATTCTCTATACCGATAAGTTTTTCGGCGCGCACGTTTGCGGCAATCAGGTATTCGATGAGGGCCCGAGCGTCTATAAGGAAGATCGCCGCTACTATTTCGACTGTTTGATGGCTCCCCACGCGCGTCAGGTCATCACGGTCCTCGATAAGCTCGATAGCCTCCCTCCCGCCAAGTTCTATGCTCCCGGTCACGGTCCCCTCTTGCGGTACGGCCTCGCAGAACTGATCGAGAATTATCGCAACTGGAGCCAGCAGCAAAACGCCCAGAAAATCTCCGTGGCGCTGATTTACGCTTCGGCATACGGCAATACGGCAACGGTGGGACAGGCGATCGCCAGCGGCCTGACCAAAGCCGGAATCGGGGTAGAGTCGATTAACTGCGAAGTGGCCGAACCGGAGGAAATTCAGGCGGCAGTGGAAAGATGCGCCGGGTTCATCATCGGTTCCCCGACCCTCGGCGGCCACGCTCCTACCCAAATCCAAACGGCACTCGGGATTATCCTCTCGAGTGCCGATAAGAGCAAGCCTGCCGGGGTTTTTGGCTCTTTTGGCTGGAGTGGAGAGGCGATCGACCTGTTGGAAAGCAAGCTGCGTAATGGAGGCTATCAACTGGCGTTCGAGACGATTCGGGTGAAGTTCAAACCCACGGATATCACCTTAAAAACTTGCGAGGAAATCGGTACGGACTTCGCTCAGTCGATTAAGCTATCGAAAAAGTTCCGTCCCCCCACCCAACCGGCGAGCAATACCGAGCAAGCGGTCGGGCGAATTGTCGGGTCTCTGTGCGTTCTCGCGGCAAAACAAGGAGAAGTTACCAGCGCGATGCTCGCCTCTTGGGTCTCTCAGGCAACGTTCGATCCGCCGGGTTTGACGGTAGCGGTAGCCAAAGACCGGGCGGTGGAATCTCTGACCCATATCGGCGATCGATTCAACCTCAATATCTTGGC